>JAUWTR010000194.1 GCA_030614645.1 Candidatus Aminicenantota bacterium | reverse complement strand
TATTCCAAAAATACACTTTACTATTGTTGTTAATTTATCCATGATCTTCTCCTTCACTATTCATAAAAGATGAAATTCGGCTGTGGCTTGCTCTTTATGCAAATAGGAAGCTGAGTCGGGGTGTCTCCGTCCTCACTCCACCCATCCCCCAATGGGTCCCTTACGTTGCGGGCAGAGAGACCCCGACCCAGCTTAAATCCGCTAAAAACTAAACCATGCCTCAGCCACATCAGAATTTCATAAGATTTAAGATTTATAATTAAAATATCAAATTTTACTGCCTTTCCTGAAGTCCCTGTTTTTCCTGTACTTTCTGCTTTTCCGCATCTGCGGCAATCTAGATTCTTGAAATTTAGGGAATAGATTATATATACGAAAAAAAGGTCAATTTAGTTGTCTTAATTTAGAATGGCTTTAAAACCTAAATTAAGCGCCGCCATCCCCTAAGACTCAGATTTCTGGCGGCCTGTCGCCTTTGGTCTTTTGTCGTTACGCCTATCTCTGAGGATCTTCCTGCGGGTCAAACCAAAAGCAATAAGGGCAGCCCCTCCGAAAAATACAAGCCCCATTCCGGCTGCTTGGAACTCGCTCTCCAAAATACAACTAAATGACCAAGCAAAAGTAAAAAAGGCAAGCATACTTGTGATAATAATCCCTGCCCAGGATAACCAATTCAGCCTGACCTTCTGTCTGGAGATCCAACTATGCAGTGCCCAAATTAGAATTACAACTAATACACCCAGGAGAAAATATAATAATCTCATGATCTCACTCCGCATCCCAGAATGCTGCATTGGCTTGTTCGCCTTGTATCTTCCCAAATCCAAAGGCCTTATCCATTTTAGCCATCAATACATGTAAAGAAGCAACAGGCAGCGCAGTTGCTGCCGCGGAAAGCTCATGATGCCACATATCCGGTTTATTATAGGGGCAGACGGTGATGCAATTGGCACAATCTGAGCCGTTTTCTATCCAGAACTCAATACATTTCTCAGGATTTATATACCACTTTAAAACACCCGGATTATTCGATATAGTCTCTCCTTTCAGAGTGGGCTTATCAAAAGAGATGGCACCGGATGGACAGGACTCAGCACAGCGTCTGCAGCTTTTACAAAAATCCCATACTCCAAATGTTTTCGGCCGGTCAGGCTTTATCTCAAGCTCTGTAAATACTTTGACCAGTCTAACTCTGGGGCCGAACTTCCGGGTTATAAGCAATCCATTCCTTCCCAGCTCTCCCAACCCTGCTGCTACTGCATAGGGAACACTGAGGGAGACATCATTGCCGCAGGCAAAGGATCTATACCCTAATTCTCTCAGAAAAGTTGCTACAGAATATCCAACTGAAGCCATATGAGAATACCCCAACCCCGTAGAAGCACCTTCCAGAGAGGAAGGCGAAAGAGCCATGGTTTTGTAATCCATTTCCACAGCGATCACAACAACAGATTTAGGCTTAAAAGGAAAATCAGGAGGGATGATATCAAACTGGGGTGGACCTTTATTGAAGGCATCTTCACCCATCTTTTCTTTGAGTAGATGTGAATAAGTCCATAAGGGATCATAACGAGTAATACCAACCAGGCTTGCCCCCAGGAAGCTGGCAGCTTTTTTTGCTTTTTTTGCGGCATCTTCCGGATCTTTAAATTCGACTCTGCGGCGTTGGGCCGGCTCATCCCAAACATATGCCTGGGAATGGGGCTGGCCATTTTCACTGCCCGCAGCAAACTTATTGTCAACAGCCCATCCGGCAGCGTTGAGAGCTTGATCCAGATGTGTCCAACCTTTTGCAGGTTTAGCCGGTTTTGGCTTCGCAGCTTCTTCTATCGCCATGACCTTTTTAACAAGATCATGATCCCACAACTGGCGGCAAAAAATCGTGTCTCTTTGATGCATCCGCTTACATTTATCAGTTATAACAACCGCGAAATCTTCCCTTTCCTGGATCACGGAATTCCGGACAATATCAGCACAGAGCTTCCCTTTATTAGCTGTTAAGGCGGTTGCTCCCATGATCGAACCGGCAGCACTAGTTTGAAAAAACTGCCGCCGGTTTATTTTTTTGGTCTTATCTATTTCTGTTCCAGCCATTTTATCCTCCTTAAAACCTCATGCTATAAAAATATAAAATAGCAACTAGAAATTCAAGAGAATATCTAACATCTCATAACATTATTGCATTATTTTTTTTTGAAATATACTATATATATAATCTGGATTATTCATAAAAAATGGAGGAAGTTACTATGAAAATATTACGTATGTTACTCATCTTGTTTTTAATTTGTTTTGTCTCTTTTTCTGCCATTGCCAAGGAAAAGGTCGATTATAAAATGACGAATAAGATCCGGGACGAAGGTTTTAACCGTTCCCAGGTAATGGATATCATTGGTTATATGACAGATGTGCTGGGGCCGCGTTTTTCTAATTCACCCGGATATACTAAAGCGGCGAAATGGGCAGTGGAGAAGTTTAAGGAATTCGGAATCTCAGCTAAACTAGATGCTTACGGCGAAGTAGGCCCTGGCTGGACAAATACCTATACTTCAGTCCACCTGCTTAAACCAAAATACATGCCTTTTATTGCATATACCATGCCCTATTCCAGGAGTACTTCGGGAAAAGTCATTAGTGAGGTCGTATATGTAAATACTAGAGAGCTCTATTCTGAAAAAGACCTGGAAAAATACCAGGGAAAATTGCACGGGAAAATAATCCTCACTCATCCTAAACGAAAGCTATCTTTAAATTTCAAACCACAAGCAGTGCGTTTATCCGAAGAAGAACTTGAGGATATGGCGGAACTTCACATCCTTCCTGAAAAGAGAAGATCAAGAGAAAGAAAATTTGAAAAACACTTATCTGAAAAACGCATAAATGAATTTTTCGAAAAAGAAGGCGTGGCTGTTCTGGTCGAGCCGGGTGGCCCTCAGGGGCCAGCGCCCATGGATAAAGGGCTGGTCCATGTCAGCGCACCCCGCCCTTTAAAGCAGGGGGCACCCAAACCTTTACCAAAAGTGATCGCAGCAGTCGAACATTATAACCGCATAATGCGGATCTTAGAAAGAGGACTCAAAGTTAAGATGGAAGTAGAGATCAAAGTCAAATGGGAAGAGGATGATATGCGGGATTTTAATGTTATTGCCGAGATTCCGGGCTCTGACCTTAAAGATGAAGTAGTATTGATCGGCGGGCATTATGACGGCGAACCCTCAGGAACAGGAGCTACTGATAATGCCGCCGGATGTGCCGCAGTAATGGAAGCCATGCGTATACTCACAACAGTCGGGGCCAGGCCGCGGCGGACAATACGGGCTGCTCTGTGGGGATGCGAAGAAGCCGGGCATCTTGGCTCCCGGGCTTATGTAAAAGCACACTATGCTGATCCTGATGCTAATCCTGAAACCCAAAAATACCTCCCCGAACATGCAAAACTCTCAGTCTATTTCAACATGGACTGGTATGGACGTTTCCGGGGAATATATCTCCAGGGAAACGATCTGGTCCGGCCGATATTTGCCGAGTGGATGAAGCCTTTCCACGATGTAGGGATGACCTATCTGGTCCCGGGAAACACCGGAGGAACAGACCATATGGGATTTGTGGCTGTGGGCCTTCCGGGATTCCAATTTATCCAGGATGACCTTGAATTTTTCACCACCACTTTTCACACCAATATGGATGTCTACGACCGCCTGGTCCCGGAAGATTTAATGCAGGCAGCAGTTATTCTAGCAAGTTTCGCTTACAATGCTGCGGTGCGGGATGAGATGCTGCCACGCACAAATAACCAAATGAAAAATAACCGCAGATGGCATAAATAAGGAGAAAACCATGATTAAAAAAAGATTTTTAATAGTTATCTCAGGAATGATAGCGGCAGTAATTTTCAGCCTAACTCTTACGGCCCAAATCATCCCGGTTAAGGACAGCAACAACATCATGCCCATGCGGGAACGGGTAAAACTTATAGAAAAGTGGTGGAAGTGGAAAAAAGAACATGTGCTTCCCATAGTCATGCGGGAACAGGGAGTGGACATGTGGATTATCCGCAACAATGAAGCAGATCTATATTATAACAATGAAGGTCCGGTCTATACTCTTCTTTTACCCGCCAATCATGAGGGGATGACCCTGCCGAGTAAGTATGTTCCGCAAGGGTCACAATGGATCCCAAAATTCCTCATGTTTTATGACCTGGGAAATAAAATCGAGCATATCGAACCCCATGATTATGCCCATATCACTAATTTGTCTAAACAAAAAGATCCCAAAGTTATTGCTATAGGCCAGCATAACAATGAAAAAATGCTTAAAGCCCTAGGAGAAAAATATGCCTCCAGGTCGATAGATTCCTGGACTCTGGGAGTAAGGTGGCTTGAGACCATGAGCCCAGAGATGATAAGTGTTTATCATCATGTCCAGCGTATAGCTAATGAAGTGATTGCTGAGGCCTATTCTAATAAAGTAGTAATCCCTGATGTTACAACCACCGATGACCTTAACTGGTGGATCCTGC
>JAUWTR010000089.1 GCA_030614645.1 Candidatus Aminicenantota bacterium | reverse complement strand
CATGGCGGATGATGCAATTGTTTTTGTAGAAGCCAATCCGGTTCCGGAAATATGGCCTTGGGAAGCTAAAGAAGCTGGGGCAAGGATCGTTGCTACCGGCCGTTCCGATTTTCCCAACCAGGTAAACAATTCGCTGGGATTCCCCGGAATCTTCAGAGGAACTCTGGATGTACGTGCTACCAAGATCACAGACGAAATGTGCATAGTTGCTGCTGAAGAAGTCGCTAAAGTAGCTGAGGATAAAGGACTTAATGAAGACTATATAATTCCCAACATGGATGACTGGGAGATCTTTCCGAGAGAAGCTGCTGCAGTTGGTCTTAAAGCTATTGAGCAAGGTGTTGCCCGCCTTGATTTTACCAAAGAAGAGATATATAAAATGGCAGAAAAAACAATCAAAAAAGCTCGTGAAGAAGTACAATTGCTTATGCGGGAAAAATTCATCGCCGATCCAGACGCTTAATAAAGATTTCTTCATACTGAAAGCTATACTTCAGTAAAGCTATTTGTGAGGAGACAGTTTCTAAGAGCAAGAGAGACTGTCTCCTTTTTTTTTATAAAATCAAAACCTGACAATATAATCAATATAAATACTTGACAATGATACACTCAAGTATTATCATATAGAGGAATTATCAATAAAATTATGGAGGAATTAAGATGGCAAAAATAATAGGAATTGACTTAGGTACCACAAATTCAGTCGTTGCTGTAATTGAAGGTGATAAACCGATTATCATTTCAAATGAAGAAGGTGGACGCACAACTCCATCTGTAGTGGCTTTTACAGAAAAGGGAGAGAGATTAGTCGGACAAGTCGCTAAGCGGCAGAGAGTGACGAATCCAGAAAATACTATATATTCGATTAAGAGATTTATGGGAAGGCGTTTTAAGGAAGTCCCGGAAGAGATAAAACAGGTTCCATTTAAGGTCGTAGAAGAAGCAAATGGAGATGTCAGGATAAAGGCTTTAAATAAATCCTATGCGCCTCCTGAAATATCAGCGGTCATTCTTAAAAAGCTAAAAAAGGCGGCCGAAGATTATTTGGGAGAAAATATTAAAGAAGCCGTTATTACAGTTCCTGCCTATTTTAACGACAGCCAGAGAAAGGCGACTAAAGACGCTGGAAAAATAGCAGGATTAGAAGTTAAACGGATCATAAACGAACCTACTGCCGCTGCCCTTGCTTATGGATTGGATAAAAAGAATGAACATACCATTGCAGTATATGATTTTGGCGGCGGGACATTTGACATTTCTATTCTAGAAGTTGGGGAAGGTATTGTTGAAGTCAAGTCAACTAATGGAAATACCCATTTGGGTGGAGACGACATAGATCAGAAAGTACAGGATTGGTTAGTTAATGAATTTAAGAAAGAATCCGGAATTGACCTGTCTAAAGATAAAATGGCTTTGCAGAGATTAAAAGAAGCGGCTGAGAAAGCTAAAATGGAGCTTTCTTCTACAATGGAAACTGAAGTAAACCTGCCTTTTATAACTGCAGATTCATCGGGTCCTAAACACCTCCTTATTAAATTGACCAGATCAAAATTAGAACAGCTCATGGATCCTATAATTGCTAAAACTAGTGAACCCTGCAAGAAAGCTTTAAAGGATGCAGGATTAAAACCATCCGATATTAATGAGGTTATCTTAGTGGGTGGTTCTACTCGTATACCTAAAGTTCAGGAGTTGGTTAAAAATTTATTTGGAAAAGAGCCTCACAAAGGTGTAAATCCCGATGAAGTCGTAGCATCTGGAGCTGCTATTCAGGCTGCTGTTCTCTCCGGAGATATGAAGGATGTTCTGCTCTTGGATGTTACTCCTTTAACCCTAGGTATTGAAACCTTAGGCGGAGTTTTTACTAGGATGATAGATCGCAATACAACCATACCTACAAAAAAAACAGAAAAGTTTTCTACAGCATCAGATAACCAACCTAGTGTTGAAATACATGTTCTCCAGGGAGAAAGAGAAATGGCAGCTGATAATAGATCCCTTGGTCGTTTTCATTTGGATGGGATTCCTCCTGCTCCTAGAGGAATACCGCAGATAGAGGTTACTTTTGATATTAATGCAGATGGAATACTGCATGTATCTGCTAAAGATCTGGGAACAGGAAAACAACAAGCTATAACAATAACCGGACACAGCGGTCTTGAAGATGATGAGATAGACAAAATGGTAAATGATGCAGAGGCACATTCAGAAGAAGATAAAAAGCGAAGAGAGTTGATCGATCTTAAAAATCAGGCTGACAACCTTGTCTATTCCCTTGAGAAGACATTAATGGAGAATAAGGATAAGATAGAATCTGAGGAAGCATCGAAACTACAGATAGAGATCGATAATACCAAGAGTGTGATTTCAAGTGATAATGCAGAGCAGATTAAAAAGGCTTTAGAGACATTAACCAAGGCGTCACATAAATTGACTGAAATGATGTATAAACAAGGCGAACAGCAGCAAGCCCAGCAGGAAGCTGCTCCAGACCAGGATGAGACGACTGATGAAAAAGAAAAGGAAAAGAAAACGAGTGATGCTGATGATGTGATCGATGCGGAAGTAGTTGATGAAGATAAGAATAAATCGTAAGATATAAGCGATAAGGCTCAGCATGACGCAAGATTTATATAAAATATTGGGGGTAGGTCGAAAAGCATCTGATGTAGAGATAAAAAAAGCCTATCGAAAACTGGCACGCAAATACCATCCTGACCTCAATCCAGGGGATAAAAATGCTGAAAAGAGATTTAAAGAGATCCAGGAAGCTCATGCAGTATTAAGTAACTCTAAGAAAAAAAAGCAGTATGACCAATTTGGATTTGTTGGAAATACGCCGCCAAGTGGAGCTCAGCAGCAGTATTCTTACGGAGGATTTGAAGGATTTAATTTCTCTAATTCTGGTTCAGCCTCATTCCAAGATATTTTCAAAAATATGTTCAGCGGTTCTTTCCAACATCAGCAGCAAGGACCAGAAAAAGGAGAAGACCTTTATTACACTATGAAGGTCGGTTTTATGGATGCTATAAATGGGATTCAAACCCGGATAAAACTTTCTCGAAAAGTGGCATGTTCTTTTTGCAGAGGAAAAGGATATATTCAATCTGGAGGGAAGCGATCCTGTCAAGTCTGTGGAGGATCCGGGCAGACACCTATCCCGGTCGGGGCAATGCGATTTTCTACAACCTGTAGGGCCTGTAAAGGAAGTGGAATTGAAACTGGAGAGGAATGTTCTTTATGTCATGGAATGGGATTTATGCAAAAGACAGAGAGAATAAAGGTGCGCATCCCTGCAGGAATCAACCACGGCTCTAAAGTTAGGATTGCTGGTAAAGGAAATGCTGGAAGAAAGGGTGGTCCAACTGGAGATTTATATATAACAATTGAAGTTAATTCACATAACTTATTCAAAAGAGAGGGGGCAAATATTTATATCAAGCTTCCTATAACAGTCCCGGAAGCTACTCTTGGTGCTAAAATTGAAGTCCCAACCGTATACGGAGTATCAACCATTAAAATCCCGCCCGGTACAAAATCCGAACAAAAATTCAGATTGAGAGAAAAAGGAGCCCCTAAGGTGGGAAAGAAAAAGAAAGGCGACCAGTATGTAGAAGTAACTATTGTACCTCCTCCTTTTAATAATGAACGTATCCGTGAAATAATGCGGGAGATAGAAAAAATTTCTGGGGAAAATCCAAGAAAAAAAATCAAAACATAAGAAAATGGATAGGAAAAAGCAAAATAAGTATTATCATATCAGTAGTGTTGCCAGGCTTTATGATATTCATCCCCAGACCCTGCGTTTATATGAACGGGAAGGACTTTTAATGCCTTCCCGCAGTGAAGGAAATACTCGTCTTTATACGGATGAAGACTTAAAACAACTTGAATGTATACTTAATCTTACTCGGGAGTTGGGAGTCAATCTAGCTGGAATAGAAGTGATATTGAATATGCGTAAAAAAATTGAGTCGATCGAGGAAGAAGTAAGCAATTTTCTCGAATACATCCGCCTAGAATTCTTTAAAGACAGGAAAGGGGAGCCTGAGATTAACAGGAAAGCTATTGTTAGGATTAAAACTCATGACTTAATGAAAGTTTTAAATATAGAAGAAACAGAAGAATGAAGGAAAATTTTAGAGATTCTTACCATTCAAAGAATCTTAAACTATACCTTAAACAAATTTCCAAATTTCAGCCTTTATCTCAGGAAGAGGAAGCAAGGTTAGGCAGGCTAATAAAAAAGGGAGACAGGAAAGCTCAGCGTAAATTAATAGAGGCTAATCTCAAATTTGTAGTCTCTTATGTTAAAAAATTCCAGGGAATGGGATTAAGCATGCTGGATTTGATCAACGAGGGAAATTTGGGATTAATTGAAGCAGCCAGAAGGTTTGACTACAAAAAAAACGTTAAATTTATTTCTTATGCTGTTTGGTGGATACGGCAGGCTGTCTATCATTCTCTTACTCAGAATTCCCGCATATATCACATCCCTCAGAAACTTTCAGACCAGATCACAAAAATGAAAAAGATAAAAGCAAACCTTAAAAAAAACCTGGGAAGAAATCCGGATAGAGATGAAATTGCCCGGGATATGAAAATATCTATAAGTCAGGTTGAAGAACTTGAGGTATTAGAGAATAAAGATCTTTCTTTAAGCAACCAGTTTTATGATGATGATGTTGAGTTGAGTGAAAAGATAGAAGACAGCCTTTTACCTTCCATTGAATACAGAATTATCAAGGATTCCGTGCAAGAGCAGATAAGGGAGATGATAAAAGGATTAGGTGAAAAAGAGGCCTTTGTGTTAAAATCAAGATTCGGTATAGATGATGAGGAACCTATGACTCTTCAAAAAATAGGCGACAAGCTTGATCTCACCCGGGAAAGAGTCAGACAGATAGAAAAGAAAGCCATGAAGAAATTGTCTCAGTCGCATAAATTGCAGCAGTTAAGGGGGTATTTAAACTAATGGTAGATAAAACCTGCCCAAAGTGCCAGGGAACGGGCTGGGTTTTGGATGAAGAAGAAAACCGGTCTATTGCTAAACGATGTGAATGTTTTATTAAAAACCGGAGAAATGTTATTTTGGAGCAAGCCAATCTACCAAAAAGATATAAAAATTGCTCTTTTAATAATTTTGAGATTCATAATGATTCTCTAAACAGTGCTCTTAAAATCTCTAAAAAATTTGTAAAGAATTATCCAGTACAAGATATCGGCCTGCTTTTTCAGGGGCCTTGTGGAGTAGGGAAAACTCATCTGGCAGTTGCTATCATCAATGAATTGATCGCAAAGAAAGGCATTTCCTGCTATTTCTGTGACTTCAGGGAGCTAATCCGTAATATTCAGAATTCTTACTCTTCGGATTCCGCTATGAGCGAAACAGCTGTTATTGCCCCTATATTCAAAAAAAATGTCCTTGTTTTAGATGAACTCGGAGCAAAAAGGACTTCTCCCTGGGTGGAAGAGACTGTTTTTTATATTATTAATCACCGGTACAACAATAAAAAGCTTACTATATTCACTTCAAACTATATTGACAGTGGGGAAGAAGAAGAAGACAATCGGAATTCTTACTTTAAAAAGAAAGATTTCAACCAGCAAGCAGATGATAGCCTTGTCGACCGGATAGGGATACGCTTACGGTCCCGCGTCTATGAAATGTGCAAGATAGTGAATATGGGGGGCGATGATTACCGTAAAAAAGTAAAGCAAGCCGGTTACCGCTTCTGAAATTCCAGTTTTCATTTTCTGCTCGCTAGGTCCTTTTCTCTATTGCCATTTAAGTGATTTTCTGATATAAAATAATTCGGCTCACTCCTCGGTAGCTCAATCGGCAGAGCGGGTGGCTGTTAACCACTAGGTTGTAGGTTCAAGTCCTGCCCGAGGAGCCAACTAACTTCCTTTTTTTCAACGTTTTCCTCAGAATTGTAAAAGGCAAAGATTTTTACACCATCTCAAACTGCCTTTTCAGGCAGAGAGACCACCACCTCCCAAAGCTCAGCTAGATATAGCACCTAATTCACTCCCTCTGCCTTCTTATTCACTTTTTTACTCCCTTCTTTTGAAAAAAAGATTACAATTGTATTATTTTCAGGACAAAGCAAAGCAGAAATAGAGATTTCTCTTCCTGAAATAATTGGCATGTTCTTTGCTGCAACAAATACAGTTATAATAAAGTATAATATAATTTTCGGGATACGAACGAATTGTTTCCCATGATATTTTAATATATAGATTTGATTCATATGAGAGGGTAAAATGGGAAAAATCATTAAGGGAATAATTTTTTCAGTCTTTTGTCTGATAATTTTAGCAACAGAAGTAAAAGCAACTGAAAATCACAAAAGCCTCAGCTTTAAGATTTCCGGAAAGTACGGCACTTTAAATCTTAGCAATCTTAATTCGTTCCTGTCCGATACTGAAGTTTACTACGATACACTTTTACAACCCTATGGATTCACAAAAACCAATGCTATGAAAGGTTTCAGAAATTCTCCAGAAATGAATATCGAATTCGTGATGCAATTGTCAAAGCATTTTGGTATTGGTCTTGAAGTCGGATATAGCAGCAAAACTCAGAATAGCGATATTGTCTGGGAAAGCTCTGAATATGGGAAATTTTCTCTAGACGTAAAGCCAACCATGAATTT
Organism: Candidatus Aminicenantota bacterium; assembly: GCA_030614645.1. GTDB lineage: Bacteria > Acidobacteriota > Aminicenantia > Aminicenantales > Aminicenantaceae > JAUVXM01. The sequence goes on along the minus strand of JAUWTR010000089.1, from coordinate 180 downwards.
CATTCCCATCGTTCTTAGCGGGTACTTTTTCCTACCTCTAAATTCCGCGGCAAGGGCATACATCAAAGGAGGAACCGGAATATATGAGTTTAATAGTAAATTTATGTTTGACGATAATTCACAAATCGAAGGGGAGGAATATTTTTCCTCCAGTGAATTCATAGTAGATGGTAAGGGTCT
>JAUWTR010000068.1 GCA_030614645.1 Candidatus Aminicenantota bacterium | reverse complement strand
TTAGGTATTGTCCGCGGAAATACTATCCGCGCCCGGCACGTAGGACGAGATATCTCTGCTGCCTTAAAAAATATTGTTGGTGGTGAGATAATAGATTATACCAAGATGATGGCTGAATCACGGGAGCAGGCCCTCGACCGCATGGTTGAAGAGGCCGAAACCCTGGGGGCTAATGCTATATTAAATGTAAGGTTTGCAACTTCTATGATCATGCAGAGCGCCTCTGAGATTTTGGCCTATGGTACGGCTGTTATAGTAGAATAGCTTTTCCCAGGTAGAGTGTATGTTTAGAAAACTAGTTCTTTTTACAACTATAGCTTTTATCTTTTTGGCATTTTACATCCTACTTTATGCTCAGCCAGAAAGAAGTACAGAAGAAGGGACTTATTCCATATTTTTTATGGACCAAAAAGTCGGATACGAAGAATATTCCTGGCAGGCAAATGAAGATGGATACATCCTTTCTGTAAAAGGGCGTATGACCAAACCTGTCAGGATGGAAATCGAGAGACTTTATATCCGGCTGAATAAAAGTTTCATTCCCACCAGGTTTGAATTTAAAGGCTCTATAAGCGGAGTCAGTCAGGAAATATCCAGTAATCTGGCTGGAGGCCGGGCTGAGAATGTAATCCGGGTATCCGGGCAGGAACAACAAAATGTAGTAAAAATTAAAAGAGATGCTTTTCTTTTACCCAATCCTGTTTTTTCTCCCTACATGGTAATAACCAAGAAATTCAGCTGCTCGATGCAAGCTCCTCTTGAGCTTTCCGCATATATAATCCCCCAGATGGAGGCTCCTTTTACCCTGGAACCGGATGAAGAAACACCATGCACTCTTATTATGACGCTGGGTCCGACTCAGGTTGAACTGGTTACAGATGAAACCGGCATCCTCAAAGCAGTAAACATTCCCTCCCAGAATCTACGGATAACAAGGGATAGATAATAATATTCCCAGCCTATTATTCCGCCTCGAATGGCTCCAGCTTTAGTCTAAGACTTCATAGATCATGGTTTCCGCTTTTCTTCCTTTCAGCTTCTTCGGCCCGACTTTTTTTAGATTAAATTTATTTTTGACACACTTATAAGTTTCAGGGCCGATCAGGATCTGATCAGGTTTTGCACATGATTCTATTCTTTTGGCAATATTAACTGCATCACCAATAACCGTATAATCCATGCGCTTGGGTGATCCTATATTTCCTGCTACAACTCGGCCGGTATTAATACCGACTCTTATATCAAATTTTATTTCCGGGATTGTTTTCTTTATAACTTCAGCAAATTTTTGTCTTATTTCAAGTGCCGCTCTTACTGCGTTTTCGGCGTCTTCCTTTTTTTCAATAGGAGTTCCAAAAATTGCCATGAGACCATCTCCTAAAAATTTATCCAGAGTACCCCCATATTTAAAAATGATATCAGTCAACTGGGAAAAATGTTTGTTCAGAATTATATTAATTTCTCGAGGTGACATTTTTTCTGATATACCTGTAAACCCAACAATATCCGTAAACAGAATGGTGGAAGTAAGGTCCTTGGGCTCCATAATATTTTCACTAGAATCCTGACTTTTCTTTAAAATCATTTCGATGATCTGGGGAGAATGAAATCGCTCTAACAGGTTGCGCAGCTTCTCTTCTTCCTGGATCTGGGAATTAAGGCGGGCCTGCTCAATCACCATAGCCATTTGACATCCGATTGTTTTAAGGAGTTCAAGGCTGTCTTTATTGAACATATTATCGGGTCTTGTACTATCCAATTGAATAGCGCCAATAATTTTGTTTTTTCCCCAGAGAGGGACACAGATTGCAGAGCGAATTTTTTTTATAACAATACTCTCTGCTGCACTAAAACGGGAATCATCCATAGCATTAGTTGTAAGAAGAGCGACTTTATCCTGGATCACTTTATTTATCATAGTCTTACTGGGTCTCATTTTGCCTGTATTCTCTTTTTGCTTATCTTTAGATTTTACAACGATAGGAATCAGTTCATCCTTTTCTTTATCTCCGGTGAGAACCAGGAAACCGGAATCAGCATCAATAACCATAAATATAAGATCCATTATTTTATTCAGGAGTTCTTTAAAGTCAGATGTGCTACTTAACTGCCTACTGATCTCATATAGCACAAAAAGTGCTTTATTCGATCTTTCCAACGATGAAATATCATTTTGAGAGGGAGCCTGACCATGCTTATCTATTATTTTCTTGGATTCAATAGAAGCCAATAGTTCAGAAGAACTCATAATACAACTCTCTTGCGGAGAGATATTCAGAGTATGATGATAAAAGTTATTTTGATCGCTATCCTCCATCAGGAAAAGAGAATTGGTTTGAGGGGGAGCAGAGAGTTCGTCAGTAAAAAAAATGAGGTCACAAGTTCCAATGGAGATCACATCATTATGGCTCAGTTTGATCTTCTGAATAAACTTCCCATTGACCTTTGTGCCATTACTGCTTCCGAGATCGGCTAAAAAATAATTTTTTGCTTTCTTATAGATTTTGACGTGTTTTCGTGAAATCCCGACATTACGCAAAACAATATCATTTTCATCAGAACGTCCTATGGTTGTGCTTTTATTTACGATCGGATAATTACTTGTTTTGTCATCACCATTTTTTTTGTGAATATAAGGCATAACTGGGGTTAACGCTTCTTATTTTAAACTTGCCGTTAGCAGCGATAACAGCAGATCATTGTCGATCGGCTTTTGCAGGATTCCGGTAAGCCCAATTTCATTATAGTCTATATTCATACTCAAACCAGCTCCTACCGAACTGAGCATGTAGATGGGTATGTTTTTATTATGTTCCCTTACTTTCTTAGTAAAATCGGTTCCAGCGTCAGCAAGCTCCATCATCATATCAACAATAATCAGATCCGGTTTTGTTTCTTCATAAACCCGGTAGCCTTCCTCAGCACTTTCAGCCAAAACTGGAATATAATCATTCTCTTCCAGAATTATCTGCAGACATTCGCGAATATCTGCATCATCATCAATACATAAAACCACATATTTTCCATCTTGCATTTTTTTCTCCTATATTAAAAATCTCCCTGCCAACTCAAATACTCATTCATTCTATTCGGTTTGTTCACTATATCAGATTCCAACCAGAGGTTCAACTTCTCCATGTATCACTATAAAGAGGCAAGTATACAGAAAATATCGAGCCCTCGTTTTCACGGCTTTGCAGCTCCAACCGCCCTCCGAACCGCTCGATAATGTTTTTTACTCCAGCTAAACCCACACCGCTACCAGGAATATTGGATTTCCTAGCATTAGAAGCACGATAAAATTCACCAAAAAGCTTAGGGATATCAGCTTCGGGAATACCGATTCCTGTGTCACTTACCTCGATCACAGCCCATTCATCTTGACGGCTTAATTTTATCTTAACAGAACCTTCCCTGGTATATTTCACGGCATTGCCAATAATATTTGATAATACCAAGGAAAGCCCTTGGGAATCAAACCGCACAAACAATTCCTTTTCAGCCACTTCCATACTCATCTCCAATCCTTTCTGCTTAGCCTGATCACAACAGACCTCATAGTGTTCTTGCGTCTCTGCAACCATGTTAAGCTCGGAAACATCGCCCAAGGGAACGCCTGATTTAACACTAGCCAGCTCAAGAATATCCTTGATCAACTGACTCATCTGATCCAGGCGATCAGCGATCCTCCCGGTTAGAGAAACCATCTTTTCGGGTTTGTTCTTATAATTCTTAAGTATATCCGTCATCATTTTGGATGCCGCTACCGGCGATTTTAATTCGTGTACCATAATCTGCATAAATCGAGCCTTTTCCATCTCCAGCTTTTTCATAGTAGCCAGATCATCATATATCTTGGCATGATAAAGAGCGTAACCGACCATATGGGAAATGTTTTTTAAAACATTCAAATCGGATTCTTGAAACGATCTATCCTTGCCATTGAGAACCTGAATGACACCCATGATCTTTCCTTTGAACATAGCCGGAGTGCACATGACATCACGGGTGCGAAACTGGGTTTTCTTATCCCACGACCTGTCAAAAGGCAGCCTTTCATCGATGACACTCAGGTCACCAGAGGCATCAGGAACTACATACGACCTGCCCGTAACTGCACAGTAACCCGCTAAAGAACTTTCCTTGATCGGCTAACGAATATAACAGGGAACATTGCCGATAACAGCTGCTGACTGCAGCTCATTGGTTGATTCATCAACCAAGTATACTGTGGCACGCTCAGCCTTCAGGTTGGCACACGCTACATCAGCCACAACCCGCAAAACCGATGAAATATCCGTATCGCCGAGCATTTGGTCATATATTTCAATTAAACATTCATTGTTATTAAGGCGTGTGCATTCCACTTTCAGCTCTCTCCTATCCTTTTAACAACTATTTTGCTAATTTATCTAACTAAATGCAAGCTTCACCTTCTTTATCCCAGCGCTATTCCCAGCCTGACTTTTTCCATTTCCCGGTCATAAAGGGGAGACAAACTCTTCCAGGCAAATTTATTCACATATGAAGAAAGGTTCTGCTGTCTGGTAGCATCAATTTTCCTGATTGCTTCAGCTATTTTTTTTGTCATTTCTTCCACACCATTATAATAATTATTCCGGCATGTTTCATATGGGAAGATCTCAGGATAACTCAACCTTTTGGGCAGGAAAGGATAACACCCGCAAAAAACCGCCTCGACTACACTAATACCAAAAAAATCATGTTTGGAGGTTACAGGCAGGATATCCGATCTGTATAGCCAGGCAGCATACTCAGCAAAAGACTCCACATAGCCGAATTGAACGATTCTTTCACCCAGTTTATCCCGGGCTTTTTCAAAATCTTGGGGGAACTGGCTGAAATTTTCACCCAGAATCGCCACTTCAAACTCCAGGCCCTGCTCAGCAAGAGTAAACAAAGCATAGAAAAAATCGGCCGGATTCTTATCATATTCCCAGCGGTGGTTCCAGAAGATAAGGGGAGGCTGACTTTTTTTCCGCGCCATAAGGCTTTCCTTTTCAGGCTTAAGTTTAGCCAACTGCTCGAAGTCGATTCCCACATGCAGCACCTGGCTTTTTTTTTCGATCTTTTTTACATTATCCAGCCCCCGGTAGTCGGGGAAGTGCTTAAGCAGCCGGGGGAGTTCGAAAAGGAACGCCTCCCTGTGATAAGCTGAGTTAAAAAAGACTGAGTCTGCAGCTAAAACTGAACAAAAATTAATATACCCGTAGTGTTTGTCCCTTTTCTGGAGGATATCCCGGTCATTCTGAGACCAGGGATAGGAGATCTGATTCTCATGGAAATACATTGCAGCAGGAATCTCAGCTGTCCTTTCCCTGGTCAGGGCTAAAAAAGTTGTAAGGTCCAGCATATCTGTGGCCAGGAGAAGATCCGGATTCGATTGCTGAGCCAGAAATTTCTTTGCCAAGGACACTGCCCCCCCATGCATACGCCACTTCCAGAACTGACCGGGGAGGCTCAAAATCTCGATATTGTGGCTGCTATAGCGGGCATATCCCTCTGCCCAAGCCTTATGCGAGCCGGTGAAATAGGGCTCAAGGAGGAGGATATTCATTTCAAGCCCATCAACCTCATCTCTTGCTAAATATATCGCTAAATATAACACATTTCAATAAGATATTATTTATTCACAAGTCGAGGTTGCCGTGGATAGGGATTATAATGTTCATTTAGCCAATCCGGCAGCCAACAAGAAGTACGAGGGCAGGAAGCATACCGGAGATGAGGAGTGAATTAAAATGAGGACAACCAACAACTAATTCTTTAAATCCATTATCTTTCTCTCTAAGACAATAAAGGCGTTCATTTTTTACGGTCGCATAAAGAGGAAAATTTCCTGTAAATCTCTCTACATATACGTCTAAGGCTTTCCTTCCTATAAAAATGCCATCATATATTGTTTTTATGCTCTCTCTCTTAGAAGCGATTTTGCCCCCCTAAAATCGAGTGTAAGGGCGTTTTTTTGGAGTAAATTTTAATTTAATTATATTAATATGTATAAGTTAATATGGCCCGTCCCCAGTATTCTATGAATAATCAAGGTAGACTTTATTTTAGCTAATACCTTATAATTTAAAGCAGAGGAATTTGTGGCACATCATACCTTAAAATTCGGCTATTCCCAACTAGTGGAGCGGTTAAATCGCTTTCCTCAAGGGGCTGCCCCTTCCAAACTGCTGGACAAAATCCTGCAAATACTCTTCAGTGAAAAAGAAGCTGAACTCGTTTCCTTATTGCCTATAAAACCCTTTACAGCAAAAAAAGCCAGTAAAATATGGAAAATGGATCGAGCAAAAGCTCAAAAAGTGCTTGATGAACTTTGCAGCCGGGCAATATTGGTGGATATCCGCCAAAATGAAGAAACTATATACTGCCTCCCCCCTCCCATGGCTGGCTTTTTTGAATTTTCAATGATGCGCATAAGATACGATATAGACCAAAAGGTATTAGGGGAGCTTTTTTATCAATATATGAATGTGGAAGAAGATTTTATAAAAAACCTGTTTACCGTCGGTGAAACCCAACTCGGGCGCGTTTTCGTGCATGAACCGGCCCTTTCTAAGGAAAATGCCTTACATGTCTTGGACTATGAACGGGCAAGTGAAGTTATTAAGACTTCCGAACATATGGGGGTCGGGGTATGTTACTGCCGGCACAAAATGCTGCACATGGATCGTGCCTGCGATGCTCCCTTGGAAATATGCATGACTTTTGGTAATTCTGCCGCAGCTCTGATCCGGCACGGATTTGCCCGCCGAGTAGAAGCTGAGGAAGGACTGGAACTTTTGCAGTCAGCCTATGAGCATAACCTGGTGCAGTTCGGAGAAAATGTTAGAGAAAAAGTTGCATTTATCTGCAATTGCTGCGGCTGCTGCTGTGAGGCTATGCTTGCTGCAAAAAGGTTTGGACTTCTAAATCCAATCCACACAACCAACTTTATGCCCCGGATTAAAAAGGAGAAATGTACCGGCTGCGGAAAGTGTGTAGATGTATGTCCGGTTGAGGCGATGACTTTGATTTCGGCAAATGATCCGAATCATGTTAAAAAGAAAATTGCAAAAGTCAACGAAGAAATCTGCCTGGGATGCGGCGTTTGTGTAAAAGCTTGTACTGAAGATAACATAGAATTATTTTCCAGACCGGAAAGAGTGATCACCCCCTTAAACAGCGTTCATCGAACCGTAGTTATGGCAATCGAACGGGGAAAACTGCAAAACTTAATATTTGATAACCGGGTTCTGTGGAGTCACCGCGCCTTAGCAGCTGTTCTGGGTGTAATCCTCAAGCTCCCCCCGATCAAACAGGCAATGGCGAGCAAGCAGATGAAGTCCCGATACCTTGAAACATTGATCTCTCGTATGCGCTTTTGAGATTGGCTGCTCTAAATGACAGAGAGTAATAGGCTTTTTTTTGAAAGTGTGGACTAAAAAAGA
>JAUWTR010000198.1 GCA_030614645.1 Candidatus Aminicenantota bacterium | reverse complement strand
GGCTGGATGAGATTGGATTTTTCTTTCTCACTGCTGCATGATATTAAAATGATCAATACGGTAAAAAGACATAAATATTTTTTCATTATATCCTCCTCACTCTTTTGACTTTTCAAAAAAACTGCTTCCAATATATAATGATAAATTGCTTTTTGCAATTTCCCTTTTTCTATTGGTAATTTGCCATTAACGTTGGTTGCGGCAGTTAAGAACAGCGCTAGAAAAACAACTGAAAAACAAAGGAGTATTTAATACCGGTTAAGAGGCGCAAAGTGCTTAATGCCTAGGCTTGCATTTGCAGAATATCTATTCTATAGTGTTTTAATTAAAAAACGATGAGAAAATCGCTAAGCTGGCGGAGTGATGCCGGTCAAATTTGAAAGGAGATTGGCTATGAAGATAAAAGGACTGCTTGTATTGATCTTCCTGATTTCAGGAGCAGCCGGGATTATAACTGCAGATACAGCCTTACAAGAAGAAGCTTTAACTTCCTTGATCGAGAAAATCGCGGTCAGGATGGAATCCTACCCAGAGCTTGAAAACTGGAAGGCCGGTCTGTTGACCACAAACATAGAAGTGGATAAAAAGGGAAATCCAAAAAAGCTTATAAAGATCAAAATGTTAGTTACTGTCCGGGGTGACGAAAGAACAGAAGATATCCTGGAAGTTCTCAGGACCAAGAAGGGAAAAACCAGTGATATCACATAGGAGTACCTGCAAAAAGTGGAAAAACAAAAGGCAATGATGGAGAAACGGAAAGCCAAACAGGCGGAAAAAGAGAATGGCAATAGCCGGTTTAAGATAAGCTTGGAGGAGCTGCTTCCCTTTAGTATGGAGAAACGAAATAAGTATAGTTTTGAGCTGCTAGAAGAAATAGAGCACAATGAGATTCCTGTTTATGTTCTTAAGTCAAAAGCTGAATCACCGGGAGAAAAATACTGGGAAGGGCAATACCTCATCCATAAGGACACCTATGATCTGCTGCGGATCGAGATTTCTCCCTCAGAAAATCCGAAATATGTCAAAAAGTTTGATATAAAGATGGATTTTGCTGTACTCCCGGATGGTTATTTTGTTGTAAAGCAGGTGAAAACATGGATCAATGCTCGTATGTTTCTCAAGCGAATTCGGATGATCTCAACACAGGAATATTCGGATTATGAGGTGCTGGATCTACCCTAACCCAGATTGTCTGCCGGTCATCTCTTCTATTTCTACTTTAATCACTGCCGCTTTTTGTACTTTTTTTTCAATAAAATGATGAGTCCGGTCAGAATATTGACTCATGATTATTTTAAGCGCCTCTCGTTTCTCATCAGTATTTTGCAGAAGAACAGCTTTGCCATAACCTATAACACTCTGGTATCTTATGTCCCATTTACACGCATCTTCTGCCTTTATAATTTCGGAATTTATGTCGATTTCAAAACAAACACGAGGATTTTTTCTAATGATGTCAATCTTCTTTCCTGTAGCAGCGCTGTGAAAATAAAGCGTCTTATCTTTGTATCCAAAACTTAGGGGCACAATATAGGGATTCTCGCCATCTGATAAACCAAGCCGGCAAATAAGTGCTTTTTTAATTATTACCTCAATGGTTGATACTTTCAAAATTTCTTTTTCCAGTTTATATTAAGATTTTTCTAGGCTCATATGTAATGATTATATACAAAATCTGCCTGAAATCTAATCATATTTTCAGATGTCAAATATTTTTATCTGCTTGGATTTATGGCAAAATAGTAGGGACATTGATAAAATATGATCGCATTCTCTATTCTAAACATGGAAAACCTGAGAAAATATGGAAAAGCGCCTTTCAAAGTAGCCGTTGTTCACGGCGGCCCGGGAGCGGCAGGCGAGATGGCTCCGGTTGCGCGTGAACTTGTTTCTGTCTGCGGTGTTTTGGAACCGCTTCAAACTGCTTCCTCCCTTAAAGGGCAGGTTGAAGAGTTAAAAACCGTTCTGGAAAAGAACGCAGACCTTCCTGTCACCTTGATCGGCTTTTCCTGGGGAGCGTGGCTCAGTTTTATATTTACTGCAAATTGTCCCGAATTTGTAAAAAAACTAATCCTTATCGGAAGCGGACCCTTTGAAGAAAAATATGCAGCGCAAATTCAAGAGACCAGATTAAGCAGACTAAGCAAAGAAGAAATAGAAGAAGTCATATCTCTAATGGAACTGTTAAATAACTCAGCAACCGAAAACAAAATCACAGCATTCAAGCGGTTTGGAGCATTGTTTTCTAAAGCCGATGCCTATGATCCTATTATGTTCGAATCCGAAGTTATCGTATACCGGCCTGATATCTTTCAAAGCGTGTGGAAAGATGCTGCAGAACTAAGAAGAAGCGGGAAACTCCTGGAACTTGCAAAACATGTCAAATGCCCGGTGCTTGCAATCCACGGCGACTATGATCCCCATCCGGCTGACGGGGTAAATAAGCCTCTATCTGCCACTCTTAAGAGCTTCCGATTTATTCAGCTTAAAAACTGCGGGCACAGGCCCTGGATGGAACGGAAGGCCAAGAAGGAATATTATAAAATTCTTATATCAGGAGTTTTGTGAACATGTGTGCGAAATGTTAATCATTTGACAGAACAACAATCCCATGATAGACTAGTCTAAAGCTAGTCTAAAAGGAAAATACAATGGAAACAGTAGGTGCCTATGAAGCAAAAACTCATCTGCCGAAATTAATAAAACGCGTTATGAAAGGACAACGAATAACTATTACAAAACATGGAGTGCCGGTTGCGGTATTGGGGCCTGCAGATTCTTTAAAAAAGACTGATCCTAAAATCATTATTACAGAATTACGAAATTTCCGCAAAAAACACAGCTTAAATGGCCTTACCATTCGGGAATTAATTGAAGAAGGAAGACGCTAAAATGAGCAACACTTTTGTTGTTGATAATTCTGTTGTCATGTCATGGTGTTTTAAAGATGAAGCAAATAAATACACAGATGCTGTTCTAGACAGCCTGGCGGAATCCTATGCTGTGGTGCCATCAATTTGGCCATTAGAGGTTGCCAATGCGCTATTAGTTTCTGAACGCAGGAGACGTCTCAGTGAGGCGGATAGTATACGCTTCCTCACATTGCTAGCTCAGCTTCCCTTAACAGTTGAACAAGAGCAATCCGAAAAGGCTATGATGAGAATTTTAGCCTTGGCACGAAAGCACAAACTTTCAAGTTACGATGCTTCCTATCTTGATCTCGCAATGAGGAGCGGGCTTCCAATTGCAACTTTGGACAAAAACCTAAGGGCCGCAGCTAAAAGAGCTCAAGTTGCTATTATTTAGCATAAAGCATATTGTATTTAAGGTTTTCCTCTCATGAACAAACAGGATGGAAATTAAGCAACCACTTGGATTTTTTTAAGGAGATAAATCATGAATGATATTAACTATGCTCCGGTTTGCGGGATATACTGCGGCAGCTGTGGCTTCCTGGGAAAGGATTGCCAGGGTTGCGGATACGTTAAAGGCAAACCTTTTTGGACGGAGCAATTGCCAGCAAAGATCTGCCCCCTGTACGACTGCTGTAAAAACCAGCAACAGCTTGAGCATTGCGGGTTATGCCCAGATTTTCCCTGTAAAACTTTCTTCGAGCTGCGTGATCCTAACATTAGTGATGAGGAATTCAACCATTCTCTTGCAGAGAGGCAAAAGGAATTAAAAAGGAGAACTGAAGTCGGGACAGATATGTGGCTGAAAGAAAAGTCCGGCATTTGACCTTATTCTTGCCTGAAGCTAATTTTTTCTATAGAATAAGCAAGAAAATCAAACTTTGAGTGCAAAGCAAATGACACAACAAAAAGACTTTTATCAATTGGAAAAAAACATCCTCAAGTACAAGGAAAAGATAGATAAACTGCGGGAAAATGAAGAGACAATAGATAAAAAAGAAATCGAACGGCTAAAAGGACAAATATCTGAAGAATGGAACCGTATCCAACCGAACCTTACTCCCCTTCAGTATGTGCAGATCGCCCGCCATCCCCAGAGGCCCTACACTCTTGACTATCTTAACCGCTTGACGGATGATTTCCTTGAATTTCATGGTGACCGCCGCGCCGGTGATGATCCGGCCCTGGTGACCGGTTTTGGTTTTTACCGCGGCCGGTCAGTCGCTTTTATCGGGCACCAGAAAGGACGAACAACCAGTCAGAGAATTGCCCGAAATTTCGGGCAGCCGAATCCGGAGGGATACCGCAAAGCCCTGCGTATTATGAAACTAGCCGAGAAATTCGGCTTTCCAATTGTAACTTTGATCGATACACCCGGGGCATATCCCGGGATCCAGGCGGAAGAGCGAGGCCAAGCAGAAGCAATTGCCTCTAACCTGAAGGAGATCTCCAAGCTTAAAGTACCGGTAATAAATATAGTCATAGGCGACGGGGGCAGTGGCGGAGCCCTGGCCGTCGGAGTCGGGGATGTGCTCCTGATGCTGGAAAATTCCTTCTACTCTGTCATATCGCCTGAGGGAT
>JAUWTR010000109.1 GCA_030614645.1 Candidatus Aminicenantota bacterium | reverse complement strand
TAGCATTTATCCTTATCTGTGAGAATAATCCTTGCATAACCTGTTTCCGGATTTGCAGCAAAAAGCTCGACTGTGTTCTGCCACCGGTTCAATCTCATGTATGTGAATTCTTTTCCAGCAGGTGTCCACTGGCCCTTGTACAAGTAGACATTGGTCTCCAAGCCTGTCTTAATGCGAGTGATTTTTTTTGTTTTAATATTTACAACAAAAAAACGGACTATGGGATTATTTGCCCCAGCTTTTGGGTAACTTTGCATTTCATATTCAGGTTTTGGGTCAACGTCATGGACAATAGGATACTTAGTGACCGGGCTCTCAACAAACTGCATGAAAGCTATGTTTTTAGAGTCAGGCGACCACCAAAAAGCTTTATACTGGCCAAGTTCTTCAGGATATACCCAGTCTGGAAAACCATTTCGTAAGTCCTTGTGTCCATTTTTTGTTAGAGCGGTTTCTTTTCCTTCCAGGTCCTGAATAAAGATATTGTAATCGCGAATAAATGCCCGGTATTTAAAATCCGGGGAAAACACTTCGGAATAGGATCTACCTCTAACTCCGGTAAATTCTTTTTCCGGGACATAAGAGATAATATGATTGGTTTTAAGGTCATATATATACGCAGTATTTCCTGCAACAAACTGGATTTTATTGCCTTTATCTATGAACATAAAATGTTTAAAGGGAAGTGCTTCGATATTTTTACTGGTTATGGTGTTATATGCGTTGATAAGCGCAGAGTCATTAAAAAGGCTGCTTTCTTTTCCTGAAGCAGCAGAGGTTTTTTTAAATGTTTTGTCCTTGAAACTATAATAATATTTTCCGTCAGGTGTCCATCTCAAACTTGATAAACCTTCGAATTTTACCAGGTTTTTATCATTCGTCAGTTTTTTGTAAAGTGCTTTGCCTCTGACTTGAGCCTGAGTATTTGAACCCAAAGAAAATAGAAAAATGAATATGATTACAGAGATAGATATAGTTTTTGAATGTTTATTCATTTATTCCTCCTATGGTTTTAAGCGTATGCTTATATCACAGGGAAATTCTCCGGTCAATGTATTCATAAAAGATGAAATTCAGGTGTGGCTTGTGCTCGTTCAGATTTTTAACGCCATTCTTCTTCGTTTTTCTCGGCGCCTGCGGATCCTGGTTATTCATAATAATTGCCAATGATATACTCAAAAAACCAATATCTAATTTTAACATTGGCACTTTTTACCCTCCGGGCGAGCCGATCTTACCCCATCTACTTCGTTGCAACGGATTCGCGGTGAAATACACAGCTTCATCCACTGCGCCTTGTATCTGCGGCAACCTCGACTCGTGAATAATTCAGGCAAATTGACCTGATTCTTTTTACTTCTCTTTTGGCAATAAATGGCTTTCTCCGGGACTTACCTGTGTCCCTGCCTTAATGACCGTGGCAGTTTTTATATTTTTTGCCGCTTCCACAGGGACAAGGGTCATTTCGTCCAGGTTTTTTCTGTTTGGAAGAAGAATTGGTTTCCATATAAATCTGGTAGTCTTTAGCAGCATGCCCGGAATATAAGCATTTTGACATAGCTTGAAAATAGGGAAGAGAATGACTGAAGAATTTTATAAATCCGGGGCAAAGATAGTTTAGGCCTGATTCCCCTCCCGGAGCAGAAGAGAATCGGTGAGCAGGACAGCCACCGTGGCATAATCTTAAGTAATTACACTTTAGGCAAAAGCGGGGAAGCCTGTCCTTTTTATTATTGCCGAAATCGATCTGTTTTTGCCCATCTATCATATCATTGAGGGTCAGTTCAGAGATGTTTCCCAAATAATTTTCTTTAAAAACAAAATGGTCACAGCTGTATAAATCTCCATTGTACTCCAGAGCGGCTGCTTTTCCACAGGTTTCTGCATGCACACATAAAGAGGAGGGCATTCCCATATAAAGTCCAAGAAAAACATCGAAGTGCTGAACAAACACCTTTCCTATATCGAATTTTATCCATTTATCAAAAATGCCTGAAAGGAAATTTCCCCATTGCTGTGGCCCGACCGACTCGTTGGAAATAGAATCATCTGAATTTCTTTCTACTATCGGGATGAATTGAAAAAAAATTGCTCCAGAATTTTTCAGAAAATCATATATCTTTTTAGGTAGATTTTCGTTCTGGTTATTTACCACAGTAAGAGTGTTAAATTCTACTTTCTCTTTGATAAGCACATTAAGGCCCCTCATGACATCTTTGAACGAGCCTTTACCTTTAGGGTCGCACCTATAGAAATTATGGATATCTTCGGGACCGTCTATACTTATCCCAATTAGAAAATTCTCATCATGGAAAAATTTTCCCCAGTTTTCATCCAGAAGTGTTCCGTTTGTCTGGAATGTATTAGTAATACGCATCCCATCCCGGCAGAACTGCTTTTGGAACTTAACAGCCTGTCTGAAAAAATTGATTCCTAAAAGAGTAGGTTCTCCTCCCTGCCAGGAGAAATGCAGTTCTTTCACAGATTCAGGCTGACTTTCAATATATTGTTGTATCAAGTTTTTCAGGACTTCTTCAGTCATTCTGAATGATTTTATGCCGGGGTAGAGACTTTTTTTGTCAAGGTAATAGCAATAACTGCAGTTAAGGTTACAAACAGCTCCAATTGGTTTAATAATAATATGGAATGGAAATTTTGCAGTTTTGATTGCCTTAGTATACATTGGCTATTTGGGAATAGGATAGGATATATTCTACATTATCTCAACCTTAATAAGAACAGGAGTTTCCCCAATTTTTTAAATTTACAGGAGAGGTAAGGCATGGATACGGGTAAGTCCCTGCGAAAGACAGGGGTTTCCCCCAGCGGGGAAATCCCTTCCTGTCCTCACAACGCTCTCCTAGAGATTCTCTCGAGGAACCATGCCCGCGTTGTTCCGGATGGCTTTCTCCGGGATTTACCCTTATCCATGTCAGCTCTTGACCTGATTCTTTTTATCGCTTTTCCTTGGGAAAATAGCTTCCTAATTATAATTTATTATAAATTGCTGAAAAGCTTATGCTTATATAAAAATGAGTGAAGGTATTGGGGAAGCTCCAGTAATAGAAAATTTTCCTGGACATGGTTATATTTAGTAAGATATCTTTATTAGCCTGGAGGAGGAAAAATGAATAAAAAAATAGCACGGAGAGAATTTATAAAAAAAACCTCAAGAATTGTTGCTGTTTCCGGATTAGCCGGGTGTGGATTAGTGCTTAAAGGGTGTACGACAAAACAGGAGTTTGACCTGGTCATTAGGGGAGGCCGGGTATTTGATGGTTTAGGAAATGAGGCATTTGAAGATGACATCGGGATTTTTGGTGATTCTATAAAAAAAATTGGGAAAATACCTCATTCAAAGGGGAAATCGATTATAGATGCTAGAAATAAAGTTGTAAGCCCAGGTTTTATTGACGCTCATGATCATACCGATGTCGGATTACTGGTAAATCCTAAAGCAGAAAGCCATATTCGGCAGGGGATCACTACTGTAGTCAGTGGAAACTGTGGTTCATCGCCGTTTCCCGTTGCGGATGAAATATTTGAAGAGACCTTTGTGAGCCTTGAAGATGCGTATAATATTGAGCTTGACTGGAGGGATATTACCGGATTTTTCTCGAGATTGAAAGAAAGAGGTATTGCTCTGAATTATTCAACTTTTGTAGGACAGGGGATAATAAGGGGAGCTGCTATGGGTTTTAATGACCGGCCTCCTAAAGGTAAGGAACTCGAACTGATGAAAATGCTGGTAGAGGAGAACATACAAAACGGGGCACTCGGGCTTTCAAGTGGACTTGAGTATGCACCGGGAAGCTATGCTTTGCCAGATGAGATAGTTGTGTTATGTAAGGTAGCTGCAGATAATGGCGGTATGTATGCCACTCATATGCGGGATGAGGGGGATTTTTTAATTGAATCTCTGGATGAGACATGCGATATTGCCAGTCAGACCGGGATCAGAGTCCAAATATCCCATTTTAAGATCGCATATGCCAGCAACTGGGATAAAATAGACGAAGCGATTTCCAGACTTGAGGCAGCCCGGGATGAAGGAATATCTATATACTGTGATCGTTATTCCTATATTGCGGGCTCAACTGGGCTGAGCAGTTTTAATTTTCCTCTTTGGGCCAAGCAGGGGACTACCAGCGAATTTCTTGCCCGTTTGAAAGATCCCAACTTGGAAAGCAAGCTACGGGAACATTTCAAGAAGCGAGAAAAAAAGCTTGGGTCTTGGGACAAAGTCATTATTTCCTCAGTTTTTACAGAGAAAAATAGAAAATTTGAAGGGAAAACTGTAAAACAGGGTGCTGAAGAGACTGGGAAAGATGAATTTGAATTTGTACGTGATCTTTTAATTGAAGAAAAAGACCGGGCAAGTATGATCATATTCATGATGTCAGAAAAAAACTTAAAGAGAATTCTTGCACATCCTATGGTTGGTGTCGGGTGTGATGGTTCTGCTATGGCCCCATATGGCCTCTTAGGAAAGGGAAAACCTCATCCTCGCAGTTATGGGACCTTTCCCAGGGTGTTGGGAAAATATATACGTGAGGAAAAAATATTACCGCTTAAGGATATGCTGAAAAAGATGACTTCTATTCCTGCCAGAAACTTTGGGTTCATTAAGCGTGGGGTTCTGCAAGTAGATAACTTTGCAGATATTGTTATATTTGATGAAGACAAAGTGATTGACAAGGCAACCTGGAAAAACCCTCATCTATATCCGGAGGGAATTGAATCTGTGATAGTCAATGGTGGGGTTGTGATCCAAAACGGAGAACATACAGGGAATTTAGGAGGGAAAATACTACGCCGTTCTCCCTGAATTATTGTGATAAGTTAACCTGGATTATTCATTCAAGATTTAAAGAAAGTAGTGAAAAAGGATCGACGCGTTTACCCCTGATCTTTACTCCCCAGTGAAGGTGGGGACCTGTAACTCTTCCGGTTGAGCCTATCTCCCCGATTATATCTCCTTTTGCCACCATCTTCCCCCGCTTTACAATTATTTTTGAAAAATGACAGTATAAGGAAAAAACCCCAAGACCATGATCGATAATAACTGTCTTACCGGCGAAATATAAGTCACAAGCCAGAACTATCCTGCCTGAGTTTGAGGATTTGACCGGATAACCGAACGGAGTGGAGATATCCACTCCACTATGGCTTGAACGGGGTTTGTTGTTGAAATATCTTTTTTCGCCAAAATTTGGGGCCGCCTCTCCAACGGAAGGAATAATAAATGATCCATCGCCTATCCAATCAGGTGTATAGATGTCATAAATTGACCGCAGAAGGTTTGATTCTCTCCGGATTCTTTCATCAGCTGATTTTGGAGGAGTGACGAATTTTTCATCTACCCACAGTTTTTTAACTGGGAACTCTTTAGATCTTATTTGGAGGTTTATGTCTTTTTTTTTATAGCTCCCATCCCCTGAAAAAACAATAGCGGATAAAGGGTAGGTCCCAGGTTTTATTCCCAGATCAAGTCCAATAAAAGCCAGGCGTTCTTTAGGATTATTACAGCTTGCAGTAATATATTTTTTCCCAGCAAATATTATTTGTGCCTGCATGACATCCTGCTCAGTAAGGAGCCTTACTTTAATAATTTCTCCGGGTTGTAAGGTCCTGTATTCCAGATCAAGGATAAAGCTGTGTTCATCTGATTTATTTTCCTTCTGGGAGAAGAGAAATACTGGAATAAATATTATTAAAATGAAAATTAATCTGTTTTTCATGATAATAGATTATAATTCATAAACTGAAATACTGCCAAGAAAAAAAGCAAAGTTATTAAAATAGCATTGAATAAAAACAAATCACTATGAATGTAATTTTTTTTAAGTTTCTATTTTTTCTAAATTTCCTATAGTATTCAACTGTATCAATATATAAAATTGAAATGAAGTGCGTGATAAATCTAAAATGAATATGAAATCACAAGTAGTTAGAGCTGTTAGAGCTGCTTATGCTAATGGCCAGGAAGATGAAGCCTTGGAACCGATTGTTACAGTTGATTCTAAAGGCAAACCTTTAGGCAGGATGGCTGATGGGGATTATGTTATTTTCTATGACATAAGAGGGGAGAGAGAAGTACAGTTGACAGAAAGCCTTATAGAAAAAGATTTTTCTCAATTCCCTGTAAAGAAAAATAACTTGATGAATTTTGTGACAATGATCGAATATAATTCATCCCTGAATGTAAAAGTCGCCTTTCCCCCTGAAGGGAGAATTAAAAACACTTTGGCTGAGGTGCTTTCTAAGCAGGGAATC
>JAUWTR010000076.1 GCA_030614645.1 Candidatus Aminicenantota bacterium | reverse complement strand
CTTTCTTTTTTTATTTATACTCATTATCCGGATATACTCTGATTTTTTTGAATCCGCTCAAAGGCAAAGGGCAGGGTTATTAGATAGAGGAAGAGCATTGTTATCTCCGAGTCTCCAAAATTGTATTCAAACAGACCTGCGACCGCTAATGCCAGCAGGGAAGCCAGGGCAGTTGCAGTAAAAGGCAGAAGGGCAGGGTCCTTATTTTTTAATAGTTTAAATAGAGAAATAAAAGCCCAGGCCATAAATGTCAACCAGGCAAGAAGAGTTGGTATTCCTCTTTCGGCAGCTATCTGAATAAAGTTATTGTGCAGGTGGACATTGCTGAGAGCCTCATGGGAAAGTTTATATTTGGGCCGTTTAAATATGACATGTACTGTGTTGGGGCCTGTCCCGAAGATAGGATAGTCCTGGATGATTTGAAGGCCGGCATTTAGGTATTCGATTCTTTGAGCGTTTGAGTAGCTTTTTAGATCAAAAATGCTTAGAGCCCGCTGTTTTACATGCTGAGGGCTTATTAGGAAGAAAAGAGCTGCTGCAACCGGGATTAGGACTAAAAGTTTAGGCTTATGGATTGACAGAACCACAACTGCTATAACTGTAACCCCGATCCAGGCACTGCGGGTCATAGTTATTACCAGAGCTATAGAGGCAAAACAGAAAGCTGTTCCCCATAAGTATTTTATTTTATCTTTAGAAAAGAAAAACATGCTTAAAGCTATGGCACTGAATAACATCAGAAGTCCGGCCTGGGTCATATAATGCCCCATAAATCCAGCAACCCTTTCTCCTGGGGTTGCTGTGATAAAGAAGTATATAAGCGAGAAAACAATACTTATTGAAGCTGAAGTAAGCAGAGCCAGGTTTGCCCATTTTATCTGTTTCAGTTTGCGGAACCCTGAGTACACGAGAGGCACGATTAGAAAAAGCAGGAGTTCCCGGCTGTCTTTGAAACTGACTGCTGGGTTATCTGACATTATTGAGGCGATGACCGAAAGCAGGGAATAAACGAGCAGAGGCCAAAAAAAGTTGGGGAACTGAGGTAATTGTTTGTTTTTAATGAGCAGCGCTATCCAGCATGTGAGGGCAACAAATAGGATGATCTGGCTGATTGAAATAGAAGGGAACGAGAACAGGAGATAGAGGGCGATGGATAGGGGCAAAACATTGGCCAAGGAGAAAACTTTTTTTCCTGTCATTTGTAGGAAAAATAATATACCAGAATGTAAAAAACTTCAACTGCTTCTCTCTCCAGGATGAATAGGGGTAGTCCCCCTGTTGTTTTCACCTTGAATTTAAATTAAAATTGCTACATACTGTGAGTTAATTTATCAAGGAGCCCCAATATAATGTCTGTAAATAAAGAATTACTGGAAATTCTGGCCTGCCCTGTATGTAAGACTGAAGTCAAGCTTACCTCTGATGAAAAGGGAATTAAATGTGTAAGATGCCATCGTGTTTATCCAATTAAAGACGAAATCCCGGTTATGCTCGTAGATGAGGCGACTATTGAACCTGAAAGATCCACTAAAGATTGAATCCAGTGCCGCAAAAAATATTCTTCTCATCAGGTTAAGGCGCATAAGGGACGTGGTCATGACCTCTTCGGTTTTATAAATATTGCGGGAGAATTTCCCTGACGTTCATATCTCTTATATAATCGAAGATTCTTTTTGTGAACTCATCAATGGCCATCAGGACATAGATGAAACAATCATCATCCCCCGGCATCCCGGGAGAAAAGACATACTTCGTCATATCCGACACATCCGCAAACAAAAATATGATGTAGTGATCGACTTCCACGGAAACCCAAGAGCTTTCCTATTCACTCTGTTATCCTGAGCTGATTTATAGATTGGATCCGATTTTGTATGTTTAAAAAAATGGAATGGATTTCCTGCGAAATATAAACTTGCAATTTGCATACTTTTCTGCTTAGGATATTAAAAATATGATTGCCATTGAAAGGGATGTTAATGTTGAAAAAAAAGTATGGGATTGAGCTTTCCGTTCCTTCTTTCCGGGGGAGGATAGAGGCTGATTATCAAAGCCCCGGATTTGTCCGGGCGATCTCAGATTGCCACAACTTATTAAATAAATCCTCTACTGAGATTTTACATGAGGGCAGGAACCGGATCGGGGTGGTCAGGATTTCAGGGGGGGATAAAGAAGCTGAAGAGATTGTTGTTAAAGAGTTTCGGACCAGAGGAATAAACAAGATTAAAAGTATTGTCCTCCATTCCAAGGCATATAAGGCCTGGCGGGGTAGCAATCAGCTTAAAGATTGCGGTATTAAAACTCCTGTCCCTGTAGCCTTTCTTGAGAAAAAGCACGGCCTTTTCCTTGAGCAGAGCTTTTTTTTAGCCGGGATGGAAAGAGGTATTGAGGAAATCCGACATTTGTTTCCTTTACTATCAGGGGATGAACTCAAGTTTCTTTTAAACGACCTGGCCCGGTTTTTGTTATGTTCTCACCAGCAGGGAATCCTTCATCGTGATTTATCGGATGGAAATATTTTAGTCAAGAAGGATGAGCAAGGGAGGTATAATTTTTATCTTATCGACACTAACCGGATCCGCAAGAAAAAGCGTATTAGAGTCCTTAGCAGGGTGAAAAACCTGATACGTCTGGGAGTCCCGCCCGCTTCTCAGCGTGAATTTTTAATGCTGTATTTAGGAAAAGAACGCCTTAACAATTTATTTTGGTTTTGGTATAAATTGAACAAGAACTCCTATTCCGGATTTATCGGTTTGAAACAAAAGCTGCGGCTTAAGAAGATCGCTGAGAAGCTGAAAATCCAGTGATCCGGATAGATAAAGAGAATGAAAAAATGAAGGAAACATTTCGCTGGAATCCTTATGCGGACCAGCCTCATAATATCGGCTCCAGAAAAGAGCGTTTTCAGCATCATTTCAAATATGTAGGCAGTTATATCAGCTTAATAACCTCCAATCTACGAAAAGTTATTCCAATTCTCTTAAGGTACAGGAAATATAAAAAGAAAATGTATATAGAGCCTGTAAAATTGAAGAGGCCTTTTGCTGTCTCTGTTTCTTCTGCCGGCAAAAAAAATATGGAAGTGCTGAAGTGTCTGCAGGAGCTGGGCATCTTACATAGTATGGTTCGGATTCCCTCCTGGGAAAAAGACAAGCTAGATGAGCATAAAAAATTTGTTGATCTTCTCTCTGATAATGGTGTTGATGTGACTATAGCCCTACTTCAGAACCGGGAGGATGTTCTATCTCCTTCCCGCTGGCGGGATTTTTTAGAGGAGGTTTTCCGGGAGTTTTCGGACAGATGCTCCCATTTTGAAGTCGGTCATGCTTGGAACCGGACAAAGTGGGGAGTATGGGAATATAAAGAATATCTGGAACTGGCACACGCTGCTTTCTCAGCGGCTGAGGATTACAAGGTAAAACTCATTGGGCCGGCAGTGATCGATTTTGAGTTTCATCTTTATCCTCCGCTTTTAAGAATACTGCCGCTTGATGTTTTAAGCTCGCTTCTCTATGTTGACAGAGTCGGTCCTCCTGAAAATACACAATGCGGGTGGGATACATCTAAAAAAATCGCTCTTCTTAAAGCAGTTGTGGATAAATGCACGCAGGGGGAAAAAAAAATATGGATAACCGAGATGAACTGGCCTTTGCAGGGGACGGGAAAGTATTCACCGGCTTCCGGTGAGCCGAATGTTTCTGAGGATAAACAGGCCGATTACCTGGTGCGCTACTATATTTTAGCTTTGGCAAGTGGTTTTGTTGAACGGGTATACTGGTGGCAGCTGGTTGCTCCAGGTTATGGGCTGATTGACAGCCGGGAGGGTGAGTGGCGTAAACGGCCTTCCTTTTACGCTATGAAAGCAATGGCTTCGTTTTTGGACGACAGTATTTTCCAGGGATGTTTTGCTGAAACGGATGTTAAAATATTTATTTTCGTCAAAGAAAAAGATGTCTTTGCCGTAGGATGGACAACAGGAGAAGCCCTAGAATATACCTTCCCTGGCCGCTTGCTCAAGGTCCTGGACAGGTCAGGAAAAGACGTCCTTATTACAGGCAACAAAGTGCAGCTTGACTCCAGCCCGAAATATATATTCCTAAGCGGAGATGCCCCCTTTTCTGCTTGCTAATTACAAATGGTCGTTTTATTATTAGCTGCAGGATGAAAGAAATAAATGAGCCTTTCCAAAAACAGGCAGTCGAAGAATATGAGAGGAAAAGATACCGGGGGCTGGACCAGCGGATCGTTGATGCAAGAGAGCAGAGCATTCTGAAAAAATTTCTGGAACAAATTACAAAGAAGAAGGGCTTGACTTTAGACCTTCCCTGCGGGTATGGGCGATTTTCTGAACTCCTCAGGGAGCAAGGCTTAAAACCTGTAAACTGTGATATTTCTTTTCACATGGTTAAACGAGCCTGTGAGAAAAGCGGCCTGATCGCTTCATCAGATATAGCAGCTGTAGTAGCAAATGCAAAGCAGGGATTGCCTTTTAAAGACTGTGTGTTCCAGGTTGTATTTTCCCTGCGGTTTTTCCATCACCTGCATGAAAAACAGGCGCGGACATTTATTCTAAACGAGTTTTCACGGGTGTCAAAAGACTGGGTAGTGCTGTCTTTTTACCAAGCAAATCTTCTGCATAAGATCCAGCGGCAATTAAGAAGGAAAGTCAAAAAGAGCAGTGCCCGCATAAAAATGCTTTTTGCAGAGGAATTTGCAGAAGAGATCGAACAGGCAGGGCTAAAGCCGATTCGGATTATTTCGCTTTTTAAAGGCTTGCATTCCCAGCATATTGCTCTTCTTAAAAAAAAGAGTACTCTGTAGGGAGAGAGTTAGAATCTGAATTTGATCCCAACCTGAAGGGATACTCCGGAAAAATCTATTGTTGCTTTTTTAGGATTGCTCACCCCTGCTTCAGATGGTTTTTTATCTCTAATAAAAAGGAGGGGGTAAGAGACTTCCTCAGAGGTATGTCCTTCGTATATGTAAAGTGAGCCTTCTTCAGTATATTCCAGCCCTTCTGAATCTTGATATGTATTTGTTCCTTCGAAATTATTGAGCTTAGCAATGCGGCCGCTTGTTTCTATAAATAGACTGATATTTGAGTTGATGGAAATAGTGTAACCTAGGCCTGCCATTATCCCGAGTCCCTGAGAACTGGCGTTTCCTTTCCATTCTTTCCAGGCTTCGCCTTCTTCAGAGCGATAAAGATAAGAACATTTTGCCATAAAGTATTCAATCCCGCTTTTAACATAGAGCTGGGGAAGGACGGAGCAGGAGAGAAATACTCGTAAAGGGAAAGCTTGTACTTCAGGTTGGACGGATAGGGAAGTAGCGGGAGATACTCCGGATAATTCGACTGAGCTGTTTTTATTCCCGAATAGATAATCAGCTCCGATTCCGAAAGATAGGTCTTCGTTTATAGCAAAACTGAGCTCTCCTCCAAAGATATAACTGAGATGAACTGATTTAAAATTTGGTTGGATTTCTGTTTGGAGATCATCCAGATTATAGTCGATCCATCCTGCGGCGCCTTTATTTATGTCTCCTCCCGCAACATAATTTCCGCCTCCGGAAAAAGAGATGCTAAAGGGAAGGGCTTTCGATATCGCGGAAGGTACAGTTTTTTGCTCAAGTATTATGGTTTTTGGGGCCCTGGCCTCTTTTATCTCAACGGATTCTTCGGCCTTCCGTTCAGGTTTTTTATCTTCTTTCTCTGCTGCAGGTGGTTTGATTTCAGATACAAGGCTTTCATGTACATATCCGTTTATAGTTTCACCACTATCCTGTATATATTTAATGTGGTACCATTCTTCTTCTTTGCCCAAAGATGTAAAAACAGCCCCCTGAAGAGCCTGGAAAATTATCATACTTCCTATATCTGCATTATCACGGATATTAGCCAGTTCAGAAACGACTTTCAATTTGATTTGATTTTCCTGGGCATTTAAGCTTGCAAACAAGAAAACTGTTACAATGAGAAAAACCACACTGGATTTCCCTTTATTTATTATTGCCATGAGTTTTAAAGTATAAACTTTTTTTAATTGAATTATAGAAATAGGTTGATTGAGTGTCAAGGCACAATAATTTTGCCGTTTTTTGAAAAAAATGATATCCTAAATAGTTAAGAGGATAATAATATGGTTCAAGATCACAAGCATTCATTCTATTTGGCCCTGTTGGTTTTAATTGGGATTTTTACTTTTATTAGTATTTTAGCCGCTAATAAAGGGCCGGCCCTTAAATTTGAAAAAGAGATGTGGGATTTTGGTAATGTCAAGCAGGGGAAAATACTTACACATGTATTTAAGTTCAGAAATGATGGCGATGCTACCCTGGTTGTAAAACAGGTAAAGACTTCTTGTGGATGTACTGCTGCTTTAGTGTCAAAAAAAGAGATTCCGCCTGGAAAAAAGGGTGAGATAAAAGTGACATTTAACACCAGAGGATTCGCAGGGCGGGTTTCCAAGTTCATTTATATCGAGTCAAATGATCCTAAAGAGTCAAAAAAGCAGCTGACAGTTTCCGCCTCGATCAATGTTCCTCCCCGTCCAAGGATCAGTCTGGACCGTTACAGTATTGACTTGGGATTGTTTTTACAATCAGAGGACATCGAAACTAAAGTAAAAATTAAAAACACCGGGGAACTTGAACTTGAGGTTGAATTTTCCCATAAATCAGCTTCTTTTTATATGGGCAACAAAAAAGTCCCAACTCCCTTGAAGATTCCGGCCGGTAAAGAAGTAGAGGTCAGGATAAAGATAATTCCACGGCAGAAAATCGGTTTGATGAGAGAATATGTTCTGTTTAAAACCAATGATCCTATGAGGCCGAATCTTTCTTTTTATATCAGCGGATATATTGTCACTAAAGTCCAGTTGAGACAGCTTTTTAAAAAGTATAAGGATGAAATAAAATAGCTGAAAGAGACAAAAAAGAGGATATTATATGATTTTATTGGCTAATTTGTTAAATGCAGTAGCAGGAATCCTCCATTTTATATTAATGCTTTATATTTGGATTCTTGTTTTCCGGGCAATACTTTCCTGGATAAGAGTTCCGTCTTTATATCAAGTGCAGGTTTTACTATATCGTTTTACTGAACCAGTTTTAGCCCCTGTGAGAAAATATTTTCCTCCTTATAAGTTTGGCGGAATAGATATAAGCCCGATAATCGTATTTGTGTTGCTTCTTTTTATTGATACATTTTTAGTCAAGTCTATGTCCCTTTATGCCCAGCAGATCTTGCAACAGCAGACTTTGTCGTTGTGAATCTCAGCTGGTTT
>JAUWTR010000370.1 GCA_030614645.1 Candidatus Aminicenantota bacterium | reverse complement strand
CAATAATTCGTCGATCTTTACACTTTTCTGTTTAAAAAACTTAAAAAACCGGCTGACCAAATCCGCATAAGTTTTCCCTTTAGGCTTCCATATGTTCGGATATCGGCCTGAAAAATAATTCGCCGCAGCCAGCAGTCCGGAGGCATCATAACCGGTCAGAACAATGCCTCCCCTGCGAAACTTAGCGTTTTCTTTAAAAAAAGAAACATCCCCCTGACCAGGGCCTAAATTTCCTGATGCCCCCTGATCCTTAACACCCGAAAATCTTAATAATTTATTCCCTTTGCCAATAAGAATTACCGGCATTTCGTAATATTCCCGCTCCTCAGAATCATATCCGGTAAAATCCAGATCCAAGGCGGAAGTCTCATATCCCAGACGCGCACCAATATTCGCTGCACTTACTATTTCCGCTTCCGAGGGAGTATCCGGGAGGATGATCCTTACATTGATAAAATCTGAAACTTCGTCTTTATTCCGGTCCTGGACAATATATCCGGTCTCAAAAACATTCCCCACATGCCTGATCTCTTTATTTTCCTGGTAAAAAGGCGATCCAACGACAGGTACCCTTATTACCACTAATAATATCACTATTACTATGAAAGTCAGGATTCGGCAGTTACTCATTATTATTACTCCTTTATGGTCAGAAGCTGAAAAAGGACAATCCCTTAAGAGAGAGCATATATCCTTTTTTTTATTATTTGTTTTTCTCTATATAGGCGGCTATCAGCTTGATAAGCTCTCTTCCTCCCGGTCCCCAGCAGTGTGGTTTGCCGTCTCCGTATTCCACCACTCCAGAATAATAGGGATTTGTTGTGCTTTCCAGGAATTCTTCCATATATTTGACTGCATTATTGAGATAATAGGAATCCATATCCCCGACATAGATGTGCAGTTTTCCTTTAAGTTTGGGGCCGAGTTCGGACCAGTTTTCCTCTAAATAATAACGCAGGTCAAAATTTTCCTTCCAGTACTGAGCCACTTCAGGGTCGATCTCTCCGGTAAGCTTATTCCATAACTGCTTGGGATAGCCATCTTCCCCCACCGGGCCGTAGCAAGCCATATAGATCTCCCACTGGCCCCCGGAGCGGCATCTGTCACCTACGGCAAGCTCATAGAAGTTTTCATCTTTCATCATTTCGACAATATCGCCGTTAGGGCGCCTGAGGTCAGGGCGTTCCACTCTCAGCCAGTCATAATCCTTGTAATAAGCATTTCTATCTTTATATATATTTACAATCTGGTGGGCACGGAAATCCAATGCATCCGGGCAAAGGGAAAAGGTCCCTCCAAAAAAATCAGGATGGAATATCTGCAAAGCCATAGATATCCAGCCGCCGGTAGAACCTCCTGAAAGCACGCGCGCATAGGGTTTGCGGATCACCCTAAAGTTTTCCTCAATAAAGGGAATAAGTTCCTGCATAATGGCATCTCCATAAGGCCCTAAATTGGGAGAATTCATGGCATGGGCATCATCATAAAAGGGGCAGGGATGCTGGAAAGTTACCGCGATCATCCGGGGGCATTCAGCCGAGGTCCAGAATTTATAGAACTCATAGCCGCGCCTGCGCCAGGGATTTTTTCCCCCGGGATCATCTTCCCTAAAACCATAGGGAGCACGGAGAGAGAAATGTCCCTGGATATAATTTACTGGATAAGATTTATCCGGGTTTTGCTCAAAACCCTCAGGTAGAAGGATTGTGGCGCCAAGATACATAGGCTGCCCCCAGAAATCAGAAAGCAGTTTGCTCTGAAACTTTATATGTTTTACCCATTTTGTATCAGCAGGAACAGTTACAGGAGGGATGACATTATTACAACTCAACTCAATAGTTTCTTTCTTTTCCGGGTTAATCCTGATTTTTTTCACATCACTGTATAAATTCCCCGGCGACCGCAGCCAGTTCTGTCCTTCCCACTGGTCCTGATGCATCCAAATAGTGTGGCCGTCAGCGCGCTTATATTGTGTATAAATATTAATAAATCCCTGAATAAAATATTCTCCAGGAGGAATCTCACTTATACTTCTTAGCGGGAATCCGAAGGAATTTTCATCAATAATTCCAGCATCTCCCGGCTTTAAGCCCTCGACATTCTGTCCCCAGAACGGTACTCCCGAAGCCCTCCGCACTTGAAATCGAGGTTCCTGTTTATTATTATGCGAAAGCATAAGATAAATCCTTCCCGTTAAAGCTTCTGAATGGGCATCTTGCGTAAATGATACAGCAAATTTTAGCCCTGCAGCTTGCTGCTCGAAAGTCTTTTCAGCAGTGATCCCATAGGTAAAAAAATTAAATAAAATACAGAAAAACAAGCCTACGTACCATATTTTTTTCATTCCAATATCCTCTCTTTTATACGTCATTAGTTGATAATATTTTACCTGAACTATTCATAAAAAATGTCGATATGTATGATACATCTTTTTAAGTCAACATTTTACACTGATTCCTAAGACATAACAATTGACCATTTTGTTTTTGTTGTAATTTATATTTGTAATCGACATTTTTTACTCTACGAGCAAGCCGATCTTACACATCTACTTCGTTACAGGGTATTCGCAGTGGAGTCCACAGCTTCATACCCTGTGCCTCGTATCTGCGGCAACCTCTACTCGTGAATAATCCAGGGTA
Organism: Candidatus Aminicenantota bacterium; assembly: GCA_030614645.1. Lineage (GTDB taxonomy): Bacteria > Acidobacteriota > Aminicenantia > Aminicenantales > Aminicenantaceae > JAUVXM01. The sequence goes on along the minus strand of JAUWTR010000370.1, from coordinate 86 downwards.
ATAATGGGGCCGGCCAAAATTAAAGCATAGATGTCGGGTAGAGATAATATGCCCGGGAATCAAGCTTTTTTCTTGCTGCAGCTTGT
>JAUWTR010000255.1 GCA_030614645.1 Candidatus Aminicenantota bacterium | reverse complement strand
TGTATCCGAGCGAATTTTCCACGCTGGGGAAAATTCGCGTGTTTTCGTATCAACTTATCTGATTCTTGCTTAAGGCTCAGAAGCTTAAAAAAAGGGGGGGAATCCAGTTGCTACATACATTGACAACTGCGCCCATGAATAGTACTTTTAATCTGATGGCCAATTCAAGGGTGATTATTGTAAGAAAAAAAGGCATTCTTTCCCCCAACCGCATTCCAGATCTTAATAGCCTTATTTGTATGTTTAAACGCGGTTTTTCTCTTTTAAATGGACCAAGCGATTATAAAATATTTTTGCGGAATCTATTAAAACCAAATGACCAGATCGGAATAAAGATCAATACTCTTGGAGGCAAAATCCTATCTACTCGGCCTGAGGTCCCGCAGGCATTAACATCTCTCTTGATCGAATCCGGTATTCCTTCAAAAAATATCATTATCTGGGATAGGACTAACCGGGAATTAAAAACCGCAGGCTATCGTCTAAATATGAACAATAAAGGCATTAAGATCTTTGGAACAGATTCCAGGGGATTAGGTTATGAGCAGGACCTAACATCCCATCTTAATATCGGCAGCCGCTTCTCCAGCATCCAATCCAGAATTGTCACAGCCTCTATAAGCCTGGCGATTGTAAAAGACCACGGCCTGGCAGGAGTAACAGCCAGTATGAAAAATTATTTTGGCGCAATACATAATCCTAATAAATACCATGATTCTAATTGTAATCCCTTTGTTGCCGAGCTGTTTTCTACCGATCCTATCTGGAAAAAACACAGGATCTCTATCTTGGATGCCCTACTCCTCCAATACCACCGCGGACCGGCTTATCACTCCCAATGGGCCGCAGAATACGGGGCACTCATTTTCAGCCTTGATCCAGTAGCCGCAGACTTTGCCTCCTGGCAGATCATTGAAGAACTACGCTCTGCAAAAGGATTGCCGACTTTAAAGGAAGAAGGTCGGGAACCGGTATATTTAAAAACCGCAGAAAAAATGGAGCTGGGAAATGCTTCCCCAGATGACATCAATATAATCAAGGAGGAAATTTAGCCCAAATTATCAAGCATTAAAATCCAAAATGAAAAGACGTAAATTTATTAAAATCTCAGCTGCGGCTGGAAGTGCTGCATGTTCCGGATTAGGACCAGTACTTATGGATCTTGATGCCTTCCAAACTTCCTATGACCTATCCAGAGTAGAAGCAAATTTTTATAAAAAACACCCTGACAGAGAGATCGAGTGTGTTCTATGCCCCCGCTTTTGCAAACTTGGAGACAAAGAAAGAGGCTACTGCGGCGTACGGGAAAATATTAACGGCACATACTACACCCTGGTCTATGGAAAGGCATGTTCTATCCATGTTGACCCTATTGAAAAAAAACCTTTGTTTCATTTTCTTCCAGGAACTCCAACTTTATCCATTGCTACTGCCGGATGTAATGTGAATTGCAAATTCTGCCAGAACTGGGAAATTTCCCAAGTAAGACCCGAACAAGTAAATCACATAGACTTTCCTCCAGACAAAGTCGTCAACTCCGCCCAAAAATATAATTGTCCTATTATCGCCTATACCTACTCCGAACCTGTTGTTTTTTACGAATACATGTATGACACTTCTTTAAACGCAAGAAAAAAAGGACTAAAAAATGTCGTCATCACTGGAGGCCATATAAATCCGGAGCCTTTGGAAGAATTGATCCAGGCAGTAGATGCAATAAAGATCGACCTGAAAGCATTTACTCAAGATTTTTATACAAAATATGTAAGGGGAGAACTTAAACCAGTTCTTGAGGCTATAAAAATCATAGCTTCCTCCAGTATCTGGCTTGAAATCGTCTATCTTGTCATCCCGAGCTTAAATGACAACTCTAAGGAGCTCAGAGATATGTGCCTGTGGATAGCAAATGAGATAGGGCCTGAGGTCCCCCTGCATTTTTCCAGGTTCCATCCGCATTACTTGTTAAAAAACCTCCCCTCTACCCCTGTCTCCACCTTGGAAAAAGCTGCCGACATAGCCGGAAAAGCAGGCCTTAACTATATCTATATCGGTAATGTTCCCGGGCATAAAGCTGAAAATACCTATTGTCCAAAATGCAAAAACATTATCATCCAAAGACAAGGGTATATCATCGCAAAATTTAAAATAAAAAATGGACGGTGTACTTATTGCAATAACCGGATTCCAGGCGTATGGATTTAAAAAAATATCTTCCTGCTTTTATCTTAGGATTCTTAGCCTTATCTTTCCAGATAGTTTTAATCCGGGAGTTTTCAGTACATTTTTTTGGAAATGAAATTACTATTGGAATCCTCCTCTCCTTTTGGCTTCTATGGACGGGTCTGGGAAGCCTTGCCGCCTCTAAAATAAAATTCAGCCTGAAAAAATTTGTCCGGCTGTACTTCCTGGTCATAATAATATTCCCTATCTGCCTGATAGGATTAAGGCTTTCTCGCTTCGCCCTCAACACCCTTCCGGGAGAAATCACTGGTTTAACATCTATAATCCTGTTTTCTATGGGATTTTCCTTTTTAATAAGCTTCCCCCTTGGTATTTTATTTGTTTTTAATACTCACTACCTCACAGGCAACCTATCTCGAGTGTATATGATAGAATCACTCGGTTCAGCCATAGCCGGATCAGCGGTGTATTTTATCCTTATCCCTTTATTTTCCAACTGGCAAGTAGCAATTCTCATTGCCGGTTTTAGTGCTATAATGGTCTTTTTAATATTCAGAAAAAAACGTAATCCCATACCGCTTATTTTCTCGCTGATCCTTTTTTCTCTGTTCTGGGCCTTGGATTTCCCCACCCAGAAAATATTCTGGTCTCCTTTTAACCTGATAGCAAGTAAGGACAGCCCTTACGGAAAACTCCAGGTTTTAAAAGATAAGGAGCAGATATCACTCTACAACAATTGTTTTCTGATCTATTCTAACCCTGATAAAGCTTCCTCTGAAGAATCGGTTCATTTTGCCTTATTACAAAATCCTGAAGCAAAAAATGTACTCCTTATCGGAGGAGGAGCTGGAGGAAGCCTAAAAGAAATATTAAAGTATCCCAACTCAAGCATAGATTACGTTGAACTTGACCCGGAGATCATCCGGTTTTCAAAGAAATTCCTTCCAGCGGAGGAAAGCCTCATATTCCAGAACCCGCGTATAAATACTTATTTTAAAGACGGCAGGTTATTTCTTAACAATACTCAAAAAGACTATGATGCCATCATCCTTAACCTGCCGGACCCGGTAACAGCTCAGATCAACCGCTTTTACACAGAAGAATTTTTTTTAACGGTAAAAGCAAAATTGTCAAAAAAAGGAATTTTTTCTTTCCGAACATCATCTGCTGAAAATTACATCAGCCCGGAACTTCAGGATTATCTATCCTCTCTATACCGGACCTTAAAAAAAACTTTTCCCTTTGTTGAAATAGTGCCTGGAGCCTCAAATATCTTTTTAGCCTCATCACAGCCAATAACCTTAGAATATGAAGAAATTTCCCAGGAGATAGAAAAACTCGAGCTTAATAATGTATACATCAATCCTCAACTCCTATTTCCTCGCCTCTCGCCCCTGAGAAAAGACTTTTTAAAACAAAAAATATTGGAAGGCGAAGGAAAAATAAACCCTGAACTAAAGCCTATAAGTTATTTTTTCATCTCTTTGCTCTGGTCTACTCAATTCATGGTTCTGGATACCTCATTACTCACTTTTCTATCCCGCTCGAGCATATTCTGGCTTCTCGACCTC
>JAUWTR010000125.1 GCA_030614645.1 Candidatus Aminicenantota bacterium | reverse complement strand
TTTTTAGCGGGAAGCAGGCGGTCCATAGTCTTTTTAAACAGCCATTTTGTAGTTAGACCTTTAAGTTTTAAGTCACCTGGGAGCCTGAAAATAAATTCAACGATTTTATGATCGATAAGCGGAACCCGGGTTTCAATAGAAGCTGCCATGCTCATACGGTCGACTTTTACTAAGATATCGTCGATAAGATAGGTGTTCAAATCAAGGAAGAGTTCACCGCTAATGTTGTCAAAATCGTTCATCCGGGAAAATATATCCTTAAATGGGGCTTTTTGATTTATCTCTTTTATTCCATCAAGCTCCTGAACGAGGTTATCTGAATAAAGGGATTGCTTGTCTTTTATGGAATTAAACATCATCCAGCGAAGGTGGCGCAATCCGGGGTTATGTTCAAATCCCTGGCAGTAACGTTGAAGTTTATTCCAGAGCCCCTTTTTTTTAGGCGAGGGCGGGAATTGGCGTACTATAAGCGGAAGGATATTCCGGGCAGGATAAAAGAGAGGATTTTGAGAAAGTTTTTGAGCCTGATAATGTTCATAGCCGGCAAACAATTCGTCACCGCCATCCCCAGATAGAATAACTTTTACGTGCTGCCGGGCCATTTTTGAAATCAGGTAGGTCGGAAAAATGGAAAAATCACCGAAAGGTTCATCCAGGTGATGGATGAGTTTCTCTGTAAGTTCCAATGCCTGCGGCTGGAGGATGAATTCTTCATGGTCAGTGTCAAATTTACGGGCTACCCGCCGGGCATGGTCGAGTTCATTGTAGGTCTGGTCTTCAAATCCGATGGAAAAAGTCTTTAAAGGTGATGTTCCCAGTTCCCGCATAAGCCCTACTATTGCTGATGAATCGATGCCGCCGCTCAAGAAAGCTCCCAGCGGCACATCACTTATGAGCCTCATCTTGACTGATTCTTTTAGCAGCGAGTAGAGTTCGTCCATTAAAGAGTTTAAGGCCTTGCCTGTTTTCTTTGCTGGAATTCGGTCCGGACGTTTAAGTTCCCAGTATTTTTTAATATTGATCCGGCCACGGCTGTAAGTAAGGAGATTACCGGCTGGCAACTTGAAAATATTATTTAAGATGGAATATGGTGCGGGGATGTATTCTAGGGTGAGAAAATAATCTAATGCCTGCGGTTCGAGAGAGCGATTGATGCCAGGAAAAGCAAGGATTGATTTCAATTCCGAGCCGAAGACCAGGGTGTTATTTTCGCACATAGTATAATAGAGAGGTTTGATACCGAGCCGGTCACGTACCAGGAGGAGCTTTTCCTCTTTGCTGTCCCAAATAGCGGCGGCAAACATCCCCTGCAGTTTCTTGGCAAATTCTTCGCCCCATTCTTCATAGCAGTGTAAGATGGTTTCAGTATCTGTCCGGGTCTTGAAAGTGTGCCCTCTGGCTTTAAGCTCCTTCTGTAATTCCAGAAAATTATATACTTCGCCATTGTATGTGATCCACTTGGTACCGTCTTCATTGGATAGAGGTTGGTGTCCCCCTGCAACATCAATAATGCTCAGGCGCCTGGTTCCCAGCCCGACATTCTTATGGATGAATATACCTTCATCGTCGGGTCCCCTGTGAAAGATGGTCCTGCACATCGATGATAACAAAGACGTCGAGACCTTCTCTTCAGGATTAGCGTTGATAAGTCCACATATGCCGCACATGGTTATTCCGGCATGTATTCAGGGATTATATCTACTTCAAAATAAACCCCGAGATATCTTTTCTCATCAGATTCATTGACCTCAAAATGGGGAATTGACCCTTTATCTGCTTTTATTGATAACTTGTAGACGTGTATCCATTGGTTCATCCGGAAGAATCGTTTTGGAGTGAAGGAGACGGCTCCCCATTCTTTGTGGCCAAGGATTATTTTTTTCTTTTCTCCGCAAAAGCGGACGCTTACCTCATTTTTCAGGCGCGGATTATTTAGGATATGAAAAGTTATTTCTTTGATCGGATAGTATGTTCTTAATATCATTTCGGCTTTATGCGGCCCCAGTGTCCAAAAGCCGTTTTTTTCCAGAATTGAGCTTGTTCGTGGAAGGAAATTATCATCCAAGAAATATAACCAGGTGTATTTTTCTCCCACTTTCTGTCTGCTGGCATTTGGATTCGTATTGGTCGGGAAGTTGTTGACCAAGGTAAGCTCTACTGGAAGCTTATTAAAGGGAAATTTTTTAGCGTGTGTGGCTGGATAATGGGAATGCTGCAAAGGGCTTATCAGGATCTGGGCAATAAATATTGAGGCGATTGCCCAGCTTATACCAATTTCCTTGCAGTCTCTTTTTAGGCCGGGCAGAAAAAAGAACAGCGGGTATATACTGAGAAAATACCGGTTTCCCAGAGACCCGCCGCCTCCGGCATAATTATCAGGCATGAGTATTATGAAAATCAGAATTTCTCCTGCCAGAGCTGCCAGGATAAACCACTGGTATAATTGTTTTTTTCGTATAAAAAACAGGAATAATGCCAGGACAGCAGGGAAAAAATACCAGGTTATACCTGAAAATCGCCCGAAGAAATAATATAAAAAATTGTATATGAATACTTTGGTGGGATAGAGGTGTTTTTGGGCATAGCCTTCTGAGGTCATAAGCCCCCCTTTAGCAGTCTCAAAGGTCAGTTGTTCTTTTTCGAGGGGATATCCTCCATCCCCATAAAAAGTCTTCCTTTCCCCACCCTGGTAATTCCAATCTCCGGTAACAGCCTGGTTAGCTCCCCAGAAAATACCGGATACCACCAGGAATATTACAGTCATAAGAAACACCTTAAGGAATTTTTTCCTAAGTAGAGTGTCAAGCAGAAGAGGTCCCATCAACACAATATTTGGAGGCTTGGAAAATACAGCGATTGCGGCTATTAAACAAGCTAAGTAGTCTGACCAATCTGATAAAAGCAGGGTTTCCAGCTTACTGATGGGCATCTTTTCATTTTTCTGATGATGGGGAAGGCGTTTATAGAGCCAAAGAAACAGGACACAAAAAACCAGAAACAGGTTAAAAAAATCAGGTGTCATCCAGAGGAAATAAACAATGGCTATAGAAGCAAAAAGAAAAGTAAGTATGAGCAGTAGTGAAAAGGCATACGATTTGTGATGGGAATAGTAATAGAAGCCCATCAGAAGTATCAACAGAAATATGAGGGAATGGAAAACAAAAAATCCATTACATCCGAAAAGCTTGACAAAAGGAGCCGCAAAAAGAGGGTAGGCAAAGGATTTTGCGAAATAGATCCTGCCGCTTTTCCCTTTTTTTAAAAAGATTCCCAGGGGGCCGGCATTAAAAGACTTATAATAGCGGATCAAGTCCTTTTTTGTATATTCAATATCGCCATCCTGAGCCAGGCTCTGGGTCATGCTGAAATATATAGCTTCATCGGCAAATAGAAAATTTTTCTGCAGGTTTTGGATGTTGGCGAATAGAGAAAAACCTAGGCTGAAAAGGAAGATAAACAGGATGATATAGAGGGCATATTTTTTCTCTATTTGCATGAATAAACCAATACCATACTCCACGCTAAATTGCAATGGAAGTGGAAAGGGATTAGCCGCAAAAGATAAAAATCACCCCTTAATTCATCCCTCTTAGGTATTGACTGATTTACGAAAAATTGTCATTATTGGCACAAAGAATGGCAATTTAGATGGGTTAAAAGCAGGATGGGCACGATAACATCAATAATATCAATATGTTACAGATAAAAGATGCTGGCATGAATATTGCTTTAATTATAATGAAGAAATGGATTCAAATAATGAATGTATTAAAGGATGCGCTATCTTCCTATATAATGAGTTATTGCAAATAGCGGGAACAAGCTGTAAAATAATCAGAGGAAAAGGGTTGGATCTCATTTGTCAGAAAGAGAAAGCTCTTGGAGGAAGAGATGCGGATAAATAATAAGGGATTTACTCTGCTCGAATTACTGGTTGCTATTGGAATAATCGCCATAATAGTTGTGGCTTTTTATCCCAGTATTTTAAATTCATTAGAAACCAGAAGCCTTGAAAATGAAGCCAGGGAAATACTGATGACTATGGAACAGACCAAGTTCCGGGCGGTTAAAAGCAAATTGAATCACAGGGTTCGTTTTGATAATTCCACAGGTCAATTGCGTTATATTATTGAAAGGGAAGACACTCCTGGAACCTGGAATGAAATCCCCGGAGTGATAGGTAAAACCATGTCGGCAAAATTCAATATAACTGTCAATCTGCCTACATTGGATGTGGTAGTCTTTTCTCCCCTGGGATTTGTCACAAATTATGATACTGATAATAATAACATTACCATACAAAGTGATAAATTGAAGGGATACAATCAGCCGGATCAAAGAGTTGTTCGTGTTTTGGCCGGAGGATCGATCCAATATATCAAATCAGAGAGCGGAACATGATAAAATTAAATACTATGAAATTCGGCAGGAGTAAAAAAGGATTTTCACTTATCGAGGTTCTGGTAAGCATGGCCCTGGTGGCCATTGCCATGCTTGGGCTCGCTCAGCTGTTTGTCCTCAGTATCGTGAACAACTCACAGGCCGACCGGATGACAAACGCTGTATTCCTGGCCCAGCAGCAGATTGAACAATTAAGAACTTTTACTAATGACGAATTGAGCGCCTTGAGCACTATAGACGAGCTGATTGATCTGAATTTGGATACTACTTATGATTACCGGAGGATAACCAGAGTGCAGCTTTCTGGATTAGCTTATGAGGTCAGAGTTTTGGTTTTTGCCGGCGAACAGGGGGGAGTGGAGGCCGATGCTCTTATTGCCGATCCCATAGCATATCGAGCAAGAGCCGACATGACTACTTTAATCAGCCGGTGAAAGGAAGACAAACCTGAGGAAAAAGATGAGAGAAAAACAAAAGAAACTGATTTTAAAAATCATATTTAAACCTGGCTTCACCCTGATCGAGCTCTTGATTGGCATGTCCGTAATGCTGATGGTCATTGTTGGAGCTCTGCAGCTTTATATGCGCAGCAACAAGATCACGGTCGACCAGCAGCAGTTCGCTGAACTGCAGCATGATGTACGTTCCTGTATGTTTTTTATTTCCAGAGACATTCGCATGGCAGGGGCCGGCTTGCCAATTGAGTTTGCTGTAAACTTTTTAGAGGGGCAAGATAATGAAGATCAGGGTGATGCAGAAGTTACGCCTGACAGGTTGAAAATAATGGGAAATATAGAAGATCCTTTAAATTTGAAAATAAGCCAATACCAAGGCTCAGCAGCAACCATATCGGTAGAGGATATGAGCTTCGAAAAATATCCATATAACTCAGAAGCTGGACCTGATAATTATTATACTCAAATAGGAATAGTCCTGATATTACCTAATCCTGATTCAGGTTGTCAGGCAGGAGAGATTCGGGAGATTACTCAAGTCCATCATTCTGAGGGAGGAACTAATGAGGGATTCAATTTTGCTATTGGTTTAGCCGAGGATATTAATCCCCCCGGGGGATTAGCAGGAACATGTCCCTCTTCTAATGATTATGACGGCGGCATGATTACTTTTATCAATGTGAAGGAATACTGGCTGGATGTAGACGGCAGTTACTCGGGCCTTACTGCTGGTGAAAACGGCTATATCGGAGGCGGTGAAGGCGGCATTCTCTACATGACCCAGAACGGGTATCATTATCCCCTTGCTCAAAATGTGGAGAACCTTCAGTTCGAATACAATGGGGACTTTGATGATAATGGTCTTTTAGATGGCTTTACTTCTTGGGATCCTAATTGGACTGGAGATCCGGTTATGGTGGGTCGTATCAGGCAGATAAGGATCTTGATTCTGGGCCGGACGCCTGACCGCTTCGTCAGTGTTTCCGGCACTCCGCCTGATAACCTTGCGCTCTACCGGAGACCGGCCCTTACAACCGGAGACAGTGCGGGCCAGGATG
>JAUWTR010000373.1 GCA_030614645.1 Candidatus Aminicenantota bacterium | reverse complement strand
TGATGAAAGCTATGACCAGGTTTTTAGCCGTCAGGTTGAGGCCTTAGGAAAGAAAGGAGATTTCGCGCTTGGTCTTTCTACCAGTGGAAATTCTATCTCGGTTATTAAAGCGTTGGAAAAAGCCCGGGAATCAGAGCTGACTACTATCGCTATGACAGGCCTCGGCGGAGGGAAGTTGTCCTTTTGTTCTGATTTCTTGCTTGATGTCCCGTCTGATTCAACTCCTAGGATACAGGAAGTACACCTTTTACTTCTGCATATAATGGCAAAGGAGATCGAAAAGCGCTTGACTTAACGGTTACGCCTGAATCCTTCCCGGCGTGGCCTTGATTTAAATTCAGAGGGCTGGGCCGATTTCTTTTTTTCTTTCGGCTGCTCCGCTACTGTGACTTTTGATTTTTCTCCGCTTTTATCTATACGGAAAGAGCGTTCAGCCGCATTTAGGATTTCACCACGAAGGCCTTCTTCCGCTATTTCCTCTGTGTATTTTCTTCTGCCTTCAACAAGATTGTGAATATATCCTTTAATCTGCTCCTGGGAATAATATTTTCCAGTATCCCATTCATCCAGGGTATTTCCTTCTGCCCGGGTTATCGCTTTAGTCCCGAGCCTGCCTTTTTCATAGGTGTTTGTTCCCCGCAGATCACCTCTTTGGATTTGGGCCATAAGGCTTATAGGCACCCGCTTGACCTTTCGCACCAGCCGTTTTTTCTTCTGCCCGTTTTTTTCATCGGTTTCGATGATCTCACCCATTCCTCCGGTGTTATACTGTAGGCACTGCAGTTTGCCAGGATAATTGGCTGCTAAGGTCATAAGAATCTCATACAAACGGTTTACTTTTTTTGCCCGGGAGCCGATGATGAAAGGGTCTGTGCCGACAATACGCACTGATTCTCCCGCCTTCAGCGGCTGGCTGGCATAACTATGCGTGCTTTCCCCCCAGAGGTAGGCCAGAACAGCCTGCTCTGGTGTAAGCTGCTGGGCAAAGCTCATAATTGTATTCCGACGAGTGATAAAGGCAAAGATCAGTCCGTCCAGTTCTTCCAGAGGCGGGAGGTTTATGGAATTTGAAAAGATATTTACCATCTTTCCCTTGATCTTGACTTTTAGTTTATCCCGCTGCAGAACCGCTCTTCCATTGGCTGTAAGGCTTTCATCCAGGAAATCAACCTGGCCGTTGGCTTTTATTATCACATTCTCGAATAAAGCTGTTTTATCCATCAAAGCATTGTACATGGCTTCCTGGTATTTTTGTTCGACATCTGTTTTGACAAAAAAGTTATTTTCCGAACCCAAAGCAGAGCCGTCTTTGCATAGAAAGCAGATATCATCCTGAGTGACCCGGGTTTTTTCCTTCTGCTCATGGTCAAGACCCAGTTGATGGCAGGACCAGGTGGATTTTCCTGTAGCAGATAGCCCGAAGAGAAATACACCATAGGTCTTCAGCTTACCGTTCGAGCCGCGTGCGGTGACGATCTTTGTGCCTGCGTGCAGCCCGAGCATGCCTTCCTGGTCTGCGCTCCACATTGCCTGGCGTAGAAAACCTTTTTTATCCTCCCCCATATAGTCGGTCCCGAGGGCGATATTGATATTATGTTCGGGGAGGACAAGAACCTGCTGGCGGAGAGGGTGTTCCTCCGGAATGTGAATCATGTTAAATTCCGGTCCCGGCTGCTTTGATGGCTTGAACATAGTTGTTCCCCACATATACCCTAACCGGTAATTAATCAGGTCTGCTTCGGACAAATACAGATTGCATATGGGATTGAAAGTCTTATTATCTCCCATCCTGCGGCGTATATGGCAGATGGGAAGTGTCTGCAGAAGGTGAAGTACCTTATTCAGTTCTTCCGGGGCATTGGAGATAAGGTCTTTATGTACGGGTGTCAGGGAAGGAAGCTGTACGGATTCTATGCCCAGATAGACGGTTTTCGGAGCGATGCGGCTTGATATTGCTGCTCTCCATCCGTATGAGCCGTTTTCAGTTTTAATTCCCGTAGCTTTTGCTCTTGGTTCCAGCCATTTCAGGTCGACTGTTCGGACATTTGGTCCTTTGAGAACTTCTTTTAGTTTTATAGAGAAATTTTTGTAGGCCTCTAAATCATAAATGCTTTTACTGCTCATTTGGCAATGTTCCCTGAATTATTCACGAATTTTTAAATCGTATTTGGTTATTGATCTGATTGTTCTCCAGAGATGATTCGTTTGATGTCATCAGCTGTTGCCACTCCGCTGTTAAACAGATAACACCGCGTATTTTCCAGGAGCTGGCTGAAAAAGCTCCGCTGTGATTCAAGCCGCTCCGGAGATGTTGTCAGCAGATGGGGATTGAAGAAGGGTTGGCTTTTAGAGGGGCTGATCTCCGTCTGAGAACCTATGCTTTGGCCGTATTCGAGGATTCTGAGAGCATCTTCTGTCTCTGTTTCTACAAAGGGCGGTGATACTCTGTCATTGCGGAGGATAAAAATCCAGCGAAGGGCAGTACGTTTGATATGTTTTGATGTTCCCTGGATCCAATAAGGGTCAAGCATGGCATAGGAATTTTTTGCAGCTTTATAACAGAAAGGAGAGCCCTTATCCAGGCGGCAGTCATCTTCCCGCAGACATTTATCATCCCGGCAATCTTCTTTTTTTGTCACCACATTTTCGCATTTGCTGTTATCATAAAGAGCGGCTA
>JAUWTR010000342.1 GCA_030614645.1 Candidatus Aminicenantota bacterium | reverse complement strand
TCTACGCTGGGGAAAATTCGCGTGTTTTTGTATCAACTAACCTGATTCTTGCTTAAGGCTCAAAAACTTAGAAAAAATGGGGATGCTCCACCAGCAACTAAAACCAGTTGACATTAAAAGTTGCTTTTTATAACATATCAAACATCGTGCTATTTTAGTCAAAAGGGCAAATAATAAAACATGAATAAAAAGAAATCAAAACCATTGGATGAAAATAAAATTAAAATCCTTGTTTATTGTACTTCAGAACTTATCCTGGCAGGGATATTAAAAGCTTTAGAATCAGCCAAGGATATTGACATCACTAATGTTGAAAAAACTACCATTGATTCTTTTTTATCTTCAATCAAGGAAAATAAACCTGACATAGTCCTTTTTACCAACTCAGAACCTATGCCGAACATGCGGGAAATATGCAAAGCTATTAAAGATATCTCCGAAAAAAGCAAACCAAAATCTCAATTAATGTTATTAGGAAACATCCCTCCCCATGAAGAAGTAGTCGGACTTATGAATTTAGGCGTAAGAGGATATTTTGATTTAAATGACCCCTCAAATCAACTTGAAGATGCAATCCGCAGTATAAAGCGAGAAGAGATCTGGCTGCCCCGAGATAAAATGAGCAGTATAATGGACCGAATCATCTCAGTAGTAGGTCGAGATTTTAAGGAAAAGACACTTGACCAGCTTACTCCTACAGAATTTCAGGTACTTAGGCATATCGGGCAGGGAAAAAGCAATGATGAGATAGCTAACGCAATGTTCATCAGCAAAAATACGGTCAGATCACACATTAAAAGTATATATGCAAAGCTTGATACACACAGCCGCCTTCAGCTTGCTTTATATGCTATCAATTCGGCCTTATTTTAATTCAAGAATTGTATTATTATGAGGATATAATGACAAAAAATAATTCTGAAAAACCTGATAAAATTGATAAAAACCTTGCCGACATCCTTAAAAGTCGCCGCAAAGAGTGGCGTTTTCAACTTTCACTCCCGGCTTTAGTTAAAGGCAAATTGCCAAAAGGAAAAAAGTTTGAAGAAAAGATAATTCTGAAGAACTTAAGTTCTGGAGGAGCTTATTTCTCCGTGGATTCAGGAGTTACTATCGGATCAGAATTAAATCTTGTTATAGATATTCCAAATAACCTTACAGAAGGAAAAAAAGTACAACTTCAGCTAGGAGGACTTACAGTGCGTTTAAAAAAGTCCACTTCTAAGGATAAAAAACAAGAAATTGCTCTTTGTTTTAACGAGGATTTTCAATTTATAACAAAAACAGAGGAAAAAAAGAAAAATTCCTCTTAAAAAAATGCTCCTCGTTGCCCTGACAGGTAGTATTGCCACCGGAAAAACCGTAGTTGCTGCTGTATTTAAAGAACTTGGGTGTTATATATCTTCCTCTGATACAATCGCTCATGAATTAATTCTGCCTCAAAATCCTGCTTGGAAAAAAATCATTTCCCGATTCGGAAACAAAATTTTAAACCAGGATCAGACGATCAACCGAAATAAATTGGGAAATTTAATATTTTCAAACAAGGAAGAGCGCCAGTTTCTTAATTCTCTTCTCCATCCCTTAGTCATGGAAAGAAAATTTAAATTAATCCAATCCCTAAAAAAAGAAAAAAAATATAGGATCTTCATTTCTGAGGCTGCTTTAACTATTGAGGCAGAATTAACAGATTTTTTTGATAAGATCATAGTGACATATTGCAGAAACGCAACTCAAATAAAACGCCTGCAAAAAAGGGACGAAATCAGCAGAAAGGAAGCCTTAAGCAGAATCTCAAGCCAGATACCTCAGAAAGATAAAATCAAAGTTGCAGACTATACCATTAATACTTCAGGAAATCTTAGAAAGACCATTGAAGAAACAGAACAGGTCTACAGGTATCTTCTTCAGGATTTTCAACTCCATTATGGGAAATTAGAAACACCAGGGAAGGTAGATTGAGTCCTATTTTCAAGAATCTGTATATATCTGCGTTAATCCCAGTCTAATATTATTGTTTTGCTATTCTCATTCAGAAATAAGGGCTGCTGCCAGAAGAGGGATCATGATCTCATGATGGCCGATAAAATAAAATCCACGGCTATCTCCTATCAATGGCCTTTTAACAACGTTTTGATAAGGACGGTAATGATGAATAAAATCAAACACCGCAGTGGAAAAATCCTTAAGCACAATTCCTTGGTTTCTTACATAAGTAACAGCTTTAAGAAAAACCTCAGGTAGAATCACAGCAGAGCCGGCATTGATGTATATTCCTCCTCCTTCAAGATCTTTAACAATTTCACAAAAAATGAAAAAATCTCTTAATGATGTTTTCCCGATGCTTTCACCCTTTATCCCCGGATGATAGTGAACAATATCAGTTCCTATTGCAACATGAACAGTAACCGGTATGTTCAACTTATAAGCTGCTGCTGTCAAGCTCATATGTTTGAAAGGGAAATCCGATTCACAAATCATCTTCCCCACTGCTTCCCCCAATCCAATATCTGCATCTGCTCCGGCATTTATAGCTTTATTCAGCATCCTTCCGGTCTCATCTGCCATCCCAAAATCCCCTTCTTGAATTTGACTCCCAACATCTTCTGAAGTCTTTCCTGCAAATGCTATTTCAAAATCATGGATAATCCCGGCTCCATTCAAAGCAAGAGCAGAAATCCAGCCTTTTTTAAGAAGGTCTATAACTATCGGATTTAATCCAACTTTGATCACATGAGCACCCATAGAAAAAATAATGCTTTTATCATGTTCCTTAGCTTTATGCATAAGGAATAAAAAATCCTTAAAATCTCTTCCAGCCAAAATATCCGGCAGACTGTTTATAAAATTTTTTAAAGAGGCTTCAGCATGGCAGCATTCAGCAAAATCTTTTACATCGACCTTACTCTCCCGTGAATCAAGCGTGATTGTCTTTA
>JAUWTR010000319.1 GCA_030614645.1 Candidatus Aminicenantota bacterium | reverse complement strand
TTCCTGTCCCTCCGCATCGATCCCCGGCAGAAAAACAACGACTAGAAACAGCGCTGACAAAATCCGTAACTTACTCATAATCCCACCTCCTAAAAACACATAATAGAAATTTCTTTTTTGTTCATGATAATCTCCGCTCAATTTCATCAAATTTCCAGCCTTTGAGCTTATGCATTAATAGTACATAGAAAAAACATATGCTGTCAACATGAAACCCCTCTACCCTCAGCTGCCATAATTAAATGAGCTTTGGGAGGTTGTCCAACCCCAAAATGACACTTCTAAGCTGTTAATTATGAAGATTTAAGTAGCTAATATATTAACTTCCAATAAGTTATCATGCTCGGAGCGCCGGGAGGGAGGGGGAGTCAGGCTAATTAATAAATTTGACAAAGCATAAAATTTATTTGTAGGATTTGAAACAAGGAGGAAAAATGAAAAAACTTTCTGATGTTATATTTATTTCATTTATACTTGTACTTCTATTACTTGGGAATTTTTGTTCAAAAAGCAGTGAAAACGCAGTAGAAGATACAGGAGTTAAAGAAATGCAAGAGAAGGCTGGTGAAGAAGATGTGACTTTGCAGAGTGAAAGTTTTGTGTTAAAACATCCGAATTCAGAAGATAATCTAACGGTAAATGCGAAAATACCTGCAACATGGATGCGTAATCCCGATTTCGGTGCTGTCGTTTTTCAACCTGAGAACTATGCAGATTATTTTTTTCCGCCTATTATTCAATACACTATTTCCTGTGGAGGGAATTGCGATCCCGAGATTATTCCTGATAATATTGAAAATAGCATAAAGGAGATAATAAAAGGTCTATCCCAGCCCAATATTAACACAGGGGATCCAGAAATGGATGCCATTCGTGCTAACGTGACAATACTGAAGGAAGAAAATTTCGGTGAAAATGGTTGGATATTAGCAGCTGTTGTTACTTATCCTGAAAAACTTTCCAGTGCTTTATATGTTCCAAAATTCGTTATTCATGCTTACAGCCATCATCCCGGGGATAGTTTCTACATCCAGACAACAGCAAGGACAGGCTTTGATGAAAAAGATAAATTTATGGATGTTTTATTAGAAGCCTGTAAAAGCACGGATTATTAAAACCACCTGCACTCTTTCCGTGTTCAGACATTCACAACTCATTGAAATCAAACGGAAATTTATTGAATTTCAATAGCAAAACAGATTCGGTCAGATAGATCTGTCTTTTGCTCTCTCGCCTCAATATATAATGAGAATTTTCCTTTATCCAGGAGAGGGAGTTCGATTTCCAGAAAAGAAAACTGCATATTCCCTTCCTCATGCTTTGAGGTTAATAAAATAGAATCTTTTTGCTTGAATTTTTTCCTCTCCCAGATGGGAGCTACTGTAGTGGCAGCATCTGATGCTTCAAGTCTGGGATAAGGCAATAAAAAGAAAAGTTACCCTTCGATGCGCGGCTTATTTGGCAGCCAAAGAAAAAAAATAGGAATGGAATCTATTGTTTTTTCAGCCAGCCCTCGATTTCTTCGGCCTCAAATTTCTCTTGTCTGACACTTAGGTCAAGCTGGTTTTTTTCTCAAATATAGGAATATTTTTCCCAAACGAAATTATTTTTGGAAACGATTAAAATAAACAAATTTTTCCAGAGGCATTCTCTCCGGCCTTGTTCTTTCTGCTTCACCCTGTTTCTCAGACAGTAGCGGATTTATCTGCTTAGAATGTTTGCCGACGATAATAAGTGTAATAACCTGGTATTCTTCGGGAATACCTATTATTTCCCTGGTTTTTTTGGGGCTGAAGCCGGCAATAGGATGAGCCACAAGTTCCAGCTCGGTTGCCCTTAAAATAAGAAAACCTACGCCCATCCCCGTATCGAACTGATGATACTCTCTATCTCTGATAATACAATCGTCTTCTTTTTTGCTGAAAACCGCAATGATCATGGAAGCAGATTGTGCCCATTCGTTTCCGGGGGATAGAGCAGCATGCATATTTTTCAAAGTTTCTGGTTCGTAGACAAAAACAAAGCGCCAGGGTTGATTATTGAAACAGGAAGGAGCCAGCTGTGCACTCCGGGCTAAATCTTTGGCAAGTTCTTTGGTTATCTTGACCGGTTCTAAAGAGCGGTAGGCTCTCCTTTCTCGTATAGCTTGAATGATGTCCATAACTTCCCCCTTCCTCTTTTAGTATTTCAACGATTTATTTAATATCCAGAAGTTACGAGATATCATATGTCTTCACATATGCTTCTCACTCCTTGCTGTATTTTGATTACCATTTCCCATCCATCTGGAATTCTGCGCTGTCCAGCCAGAAACCGGACTTGGTCACAGAATCATGTTGAGCTTGTAAAAGATCATAAAGTTGTTGGATAGGAAATTGGTTTTTCTGTTGATGATGATATTTACTCAATTTCATCACATTACCTCCCTCTGAATCTCCATCACCCATAATACAAATAAAAAACAATTCCAGTCAATAAATAATATGCTTTCCGTATTGATAGACTACTTGCTCTTGCTCCTCGTCCAGGGAAAGCCGCTCTCAGCCCTTCAGCCTTCAGGGCGTCAGGCAGGGCTTCAGGGGTCAGACCATGACAAATAGTTTATTTTAAACGTTTTGAGCTTGAAAATAGGCCGTTTTTACTGCTTAAACGATGTTTTTGATAGCAAAAAAGGATAGTTCCTTAGCACTAGATTTTCTTAGAATCGCTTTTTGCACCCTAAAAAGAGCTTTAAGGCCATTTTTTATATAAATTTTGCCCTAACTTGTTTAATTTATATAAATTAGCTCGGTCCGACCCCAGCTCCAGCTCATGTTCGTTCGTGTAGAAAAATTTTTATTCTTCTTTTTTCACCTTTTTCACCTTACTGGCGCAACAGCAGGTTTGATAAAACAGGCTCATGATAGCCAGCAGTGCACCAGCGACAATGATAACCCATGTTGCCCAAGCCGCAGGCAAGAAGAAAATGGCCATTACTACAATGGCAACTGCTAACAAGAATCGGCAAAAGCATATTTTCATTTTGACCTCCTTCCGGTAAAACTTTTCCCTATCCTATAAAAAATAAAAGCTTTTTTCAAGTCTTATATCTGTAACTATATTCTGCAAAATCTTGAAACTCTTCAGTCTTCAGGGACTTCAGGGGTCAGACCAAGA
>JAUWTR010000184.1 GCA_030614645.1 Candidatus Aminicenantota bacterium | reverse complement strand
CCAGGTAAATTATGCCGCCAGCAAAGCCGGACTTATTGGTATGACCCGGACACTTGCCAAAGAATACGGTCCCAAGGGGATAACATCTAATATAGTTACGGTAGGATATGTTCAAACCGAAATGACAAAAGAACATATGGCCGGACAACTCCATGACTTCTGGATGAAACACTGTCCTTTGAAAAAAATCAGTTCCGCCGAAGATGTTGCCCATCTTATATATTTCCTCTGTTCCCAGGAAGGAAGCTTTATCAACGGAGAGGTAATCCGTATTTCCGGTGGCCTGACTTATGCACCCTGATAATAGGAAAAAGGGAAAACTTATGAAAAAAATCGGAATAGAAAAAATTAATTTATATGGGTGCTCATTGTGCATGTCCCAAACAGATCTAGCTGTAGCCCGGGATAGAGATCCGGAACGAGTAGTCAAAGCATACATGATAGACACACGTTCTTTAAATCCTCCCTATGAGGATACAGTTACAATGAGTGTCAATGCCGCCAAACCAATGTTATCTGAAAAAGACAAAAAAGACATCGGACTTCTTATTGTCGGGACTGAAGGATCAGTGGATTTTGGAAAACCTATCTCAACTAATATCCATGAAGCCCTCGGGCTCCATCCAAATGTCAGAAATTACGAAACCAAACACGCTTGTTACAGCGCCATAGCAGCCCTGGATTCTGCAATAAATTGGATCGCAGCCGGGCTGAACCAGGGGAAAAAAGCTCTGGTCATCGGTACAGATTTCAGCCGCCAGCACTTTCACAAAGACCACGAGTTTGTATTAGGCGGAGTTGCAGCAGCAATACTGGTTAGTGACACTCCCAAAGTCGTAGAATTTGAAATTGAAAAGAAAGGATTCTGGACCACAAACGTCTATGATACATTCCGGCCTTCAGCTGTGGCAGAAGTAGGAAATAATGAGGTGAGCCTATACAGCTATATGGATGCCCTGGAAGGCTCCTATCTTCATTATGTCAGCAATGTCGGAGAGATCGAGTTTGACACCTATTTCAATAGGAACATCTATCACCTCCCTTTTCCCGGTATGTCCTTTCAGGCACACCGGCTGCTCTGCAATCTGGAACGGCCCCGGAAAAAATCCGAAGTCAGAGAAAGCTTTAACCAGAAAGTCCTTGCTTCATTAACATATGCTCAAAGGGTAGGCTCTACCTATGGGGCCAGTAACCTGGTAAGCCTTTGCGGTATAATAAAAAGCGCAGATAACCTTAAGCCCGGTAATCGGATCGGGTTTTTTTCATACGGTTCCGGTGCTATCGGAGAATTCTACAGCGGGCTTGTACTTCCGGAGGCAAAAGAGATAGTGGACAGCATGAAAATCGACCAGGCTCTGGACTTACGCAGGCAAGTCTCTGTAAATGAATATGAAAAGATCGAAAACCTGCGGGAAAGCTATATTGAAAATCCTAATTTTAAACCTGACTTAAGTGTTGCTGACAATTGGTATGATTCATTCTATAAGGGAAAAGAACTGTTGGTGCTCAAAGAGGTCAAAGACTATTTCCGCAAATATGATTGGAGTTAATATTGAATTTTATTGATGCATATACTGATTCAAACCTAGCTGTAATTACCATGCAGCACAGCTCTAAGGGGAACCGGTTGAATAAGAAAAATCTGGAAGATCTATATCAAGCCATCTACACTTCGATAAAAGATCCTGAGGTCCGGGCCCTTCTTTTGCGCTCAAATGGCAGCCGGTTTTGTCTGGGTATGGATCTAAACTATCTCCAGGATGTCAGGAAAGACAAAAAACGCATAGAAAAAGCCATCGAACTCTATACAGATGTATTATCAACGATCTATAAATCCCCCAAACCAGTGATCGCTCTCATTGAGGGAGAGGTTAAAGCCGGGGGAATAGGCCTGATAGCTGCATGTGATATAGTCATCGCCTCAGAAAATTCATCATTTGCATTAAGCGAGGTTTTATTAGGCCTTATCCCTGCAAATGTCCTTCCTTACCTTTTATGCTTACGTATCCCCCCTCAAAAAGCAAGATACCTGATTTTAACAGCAAAAAAGATCTCCGCTCGAGAAGCTGAGATACTAAATTTAGTGGATGAAGTTTTTCCTCAAGGCAGCCTGGAAAAAGGACTCAGGTCGGTTTTGAAATCGATTTTCCGGGCATCTCCTCATGCCATAGCTGAAACCAAAGATTTTACTCAGGCCATATTGTTTAAAGAAATCGACAGTGCATGTGATTTGGCAAAAACCCGGCTGCTCGAACTGGTAAAAAAACCTGAAGTTCTGGAAGCAGTAAAAGCCTTTAATGAAGGACATGTACCTGCATGGTTTGCAAAATTCAGGCCAAAAAAGCCTGTCGCCAAGAGAGAGAGATCATGACTGAAAAAATAATAACCAGAATGGATGATAACGGCATTGCTTATTTAAAGATGAATGATATTGAAGAGAAAAATACTTTTTCCGATGATTTTATCGCCGGCATAATCAAAGGATTGGATAAAATCACAGCTATGAAACCAAATGTATTGATTCTCTCCGGGCTGGAGGATGTCTTTTCCGGAGGGGCAGAGAAAAAGAACCTTATCGACCTCTGTAATGGAAAAGTCCATGTCAAAGACCTGCTTATATCGGAAAAGCTCATCAACACCCCGTTTCCTGTAATAGCTGCCATGGAAGGGCATGCCGTCGGCGGAGGGTTGGTAATTGCTGCATGCTGTGATATTGTCCTTGCCGCCCGCGAAAGCCGCTATGGAGCCGTTTTTATGCTAATGGGATTTACCCCGGGCATGGGATGCACCACTCTTCTTTCCGAACTGGTCGGTCCTTTCATTGCAAATGAGATGATGTTTACCGGAAAAAGATTCAAGGGAAGTGAGCTGGCCCGAAAATCCACAAATATCAATTATATCCTTTCTAAAAAGGAGATAATAAACAAAGCTGAAGATATTGCCTGGCAGATCAGCGAAAACAATATTAAATCGATTTATCTTTTAAAAAACACCCTCAGCGCAAAAAAAAAGAAACTTTTAATCGAAGCCAGACAACAGGAAGACCTTATGCATAAAATCAGTTTCGCTTTCCCAGAGACACGGGAAGCGGTTGAGGAGTTTTATGCTGGGAAGGAAAATAAGAAAAAATGATACAAATCGACTTTTCAGAAAAATCAGCTTTAATCACCGGGGGTACAAAAGGAATAGGACTAGCTACAGCTAAAAAATTCGGAGAGGCGGGAGCCAGGACTTACCTTACCTATAAATGGGGAAAGAACGACCATACTTGCATTTTCAGAGATTTTGAAAAATTAAACGCTCCAAAACCGACTCTTATCGAAGCGGATGTTTCAGTTGATGAAGACACAGAAAAATTGTTACTAGAAATAAAAAAGCAAGAGATAAAAATAGACTTTCTCATAAATAATGTTGGAGTCGCCCAGCGGACCAGAACTCTCGCTGAATACAGAAAACGTTCCCTGTTTAAAACTCTGGAATACAGCACCTGGCCCCTTATAGAGTACACTAAGAGGATTAAAAAAGTCTTTGGAAGCTACCCCGGACATATAATAGGAATATCAAGCATCGGGCCCGATCATTTTTTTCAGGGTTATGACTTTGTCGCAGCTTCCAAGGCTTTACTGGAACTTTTTGCAAAATACCTGTCCATCCATCTTTTTAAGGAAGGGAGCCGGGTAAATGTGATCAGGTTCGGGCCGGTGGAAACCGAATCCTTTTCCCTTATTTTCGGCAAAGATTTCTTCGAATATTTAAAAGACAACAACATCTCTGAAGAAATGATCCTTTCTCTGGAAGATTGCGGCAAAGCGGTAGTGGCATTATGTTGCGGTTTGCTTGACGCTCTTAATGGCCAGATCATCACTGTAGATAAAGGAATGTCTTTTCGTGACAATATAATGCAGCGTTATCTTGAGTCAAAAGCAAAAAAACTGCAATAAATTCCAGTTGCTATTTTGCTGTTAGTAGGCTATTATTAGCAATCTGAAGGTATTTAGTATTCTAACTCGAAAGAATACTCAAGGAGGAACTCATGACCCGCGAAGAAGTAGCAGCTGTTATAAAAAAGCATATTCTGGATAACTTGGAAGATCTGGAAGAAAATGAGATCAACACCGCTAAATCCATGAAAGATTTTGGAGCAAATAGTCTTGATATTATAGAAGTTGTGTCCTGCTCTATGCGAGAATTGAAAATCAAAATACCCCGCACTGAACTTGCTGATATCATTACTATTGACCAGCTGACCGATAAATTTATGGAACATGTAACCTGATTTTTTATCAATAATGAAAAGTGGATAATGTTTTAAGATTCAGCTTGGCAGATTTTTTCTTTAATGACAATCCAGACGTACTCAAACCTCCATCCGATTTTGAAGAATGGATGAGTGACCCCCGCATCCAGGCATGCTTCAGTTTCTTTGAACAGCAGATTTTATCCGCCCCTAAGACTTCAACCGAGATACTCAGTAATCTTGACGGCAAACGCCGTAAAGTCATAAATCTTACTTCTTATAATTACCTCGGACTGTCCACACATCCGGAAGTCATTGCTGCTGCTATAGAAGGTCTAAAACAATACGGCCTAGGAGCATCCGGAGCCCCTCTGCTTTCCGGCACCTTAGACTTACATGTCACATTCGCCCGAATGCTGGCCGAATTCAAACAAAAAGAAGACTGCCTCTTGTTCTCTAGCGGCTTGGGAGGAAACTTGGGTACTATGCAGGGACTTCTGCGTAAGGGAGACCTGCT
>JAUWTR010000058.1 GCA_030614645.1 Candidatus Aminicenantota bacterium | reverse complement strand
TGCCTTGCATCTACGGCAACCTCGACTCGTGAATAATCCAGGCAAGTTGACCTGATTTTTTTTCCCACTAAGTTCCTCCCCTTTAGGGGTGAGAAAAGCGGGTCAAATATAGTCGTCTGATTCGTCTTAAAGGGGTATTGAATAATTTTTGAGTTTTTGTCATTATATAACTCAGAAAATGAAACTAAATAAAAAAAATATCGCTCTGATTAATTTAAAGGGTTCAGGAGATTAAAATGGATGATAACAATAATTTTCAGAAAAGTTCAGCCTCGATAATTGAAGAGATAGAACAGCAACTTGAAGAGATCCTAAAAAAGAAAAAAGATGATATTGAAAAGGAACTTGAAGAAAGGATAAATAAAGAAAAAGAAGAAGCCGAGATAAGAAAAGAACAGCTCAATAAGGAAATAGAAGCGGAAAAAGAAGCTTTAATTTCACATCAGAGTATTCTATCGGAAATTGAAGATGAAAAAGAAAAGATTAAAGAAAAGATCAAAGAGCATTTGGACAGAGCTTTGAATTTTCAGAGGGAAATAGAGGAAAAGACAGGCCAGACTCTTGAGGAATTAAATAGGGTAGGGGAATTAAACCAAGAAATTGATGAAATCAATAAAAATGCTGATGAAAAAATTGGCTACCTGAAAAAGGACCTTGAGGAAAAATATGGAATTGTACCTCAATTACCTGAATTGACCGAAGATGATGCCAGGTTAGAGATTAATTATGAGCTGACAAAGCTTCAGAAGATAAAAGAGCTGCTTGCAGAGAGCCAAGGGGATGAAAAAGAGGAAAAAGAAGAAATAGAAAAAAAAGAAGAAGATAAATCAGAGCCTGAGATTATTCAATTTGAGTCAGATCAAGTGGATGAAGAGCCAGAAAAAACAGGAGAAACAGAAAAATCAGAAGAAACAGAAAAGCCAGAGGAACAAGACGTTGTTGGGAATCAGGAAATTTCTTCAATAGAGAAGTCAGAGCTTTATAAGGTACTGAGTAAATACCGGAAATCTGAAGACGAGGGAGAAGCAGGTGAAGTTTCATATTTTGAAAACGAAGATAATACAAGTCTAGATGTTGAATTTATTAGGGCTTCTATAACAAATCGGGTAGATGAAGCTAAAAAGTTATATGTCAAGATTGCTCAAAATGAATCACCCAAGGAACAATTTTTTATTAAACAGGATATCATTCAGCATCAGGAAATAATCCGTAAGCTTATGCTTAGTACTATAAGGATGTATGAGAAAAATAATGATTTTTTCCCTGAATTTACCAAAGATATCATTAATATTGATGCAATTAAGACTATTCTTGAAGAAGTCAGTATGAAAAATTGGAGCAATCAGGATGACTTCAATTCTTTTGATGAGTTTGCGAAAGAATTAATTGATAAATATGTTGAGCGGATAACACCTCCCGATGAATATCTGGAAGCCATTATTCAAGAGTTAAAGATAGCTGTTGAATAAGCCATCTTGTTTAGTTAAATGTAGTTTTTTTAGGGGGGGAAATAGAAGACAAATGATCTCTTAAGACTTGCCTGCCATTTAACGATAATTCTGAAAATTTCAAGCCTGAATGATAGGAGGGGAGATTTGGTTCATTCTTATATGAATAAACCACATATCCTTTACATTCAAGTGCAGTTTTTCCCAATATTGCAATGATATCGAGTTTTTTGCCGGGTGGGAATTGTTTTTCTGAAAATATTTTTGCGCCTCCCAGGCTAAGATTTATTGTCATAGTCACCTGGATTTCAAAGCCGTTCCGGCTGATAAGAGAGGCTGAGCTGTAATATCGGGGATGTTTCCTTTTTTCTTCAAAACTTTGTTTTTCAGAAGAAATGCCATTAAAGTGTTTTTCTGATTCTGCTTCCGGTAAGTCTTGATATATACAAATTTTGTTTTTATCTCTTATTTCAACTGAATCTTTTGTTGAATAAAGAATATAGTTTCTATTCCCTTTAGCTTCAAGTAAGGCTTTATCTGCTTCATTGATAAAATATTTTAATTTAGTTAAAGTCATATTTTTCCAGTTTGGAGATTCATCTTTTGAAAAATTTGTGATACCAAAGCTCATAGTCAAGTTATTTTTGGGCTGGGATTCTTGGTTTTTAAAATAATAATCCTCAATGTTTTTTTTGATCCTGTCTGTAAAAACTAATGATTCTTCTTTGCTTTTAATAGAAGTTAGAAAAAATAAAAATTCTTCTCCTCCATAGCGACAGATAATATCTTCTTCCCGTACAGAGGATTTTAATATTTCGGCTAATTCACGTAGTATTATATTTCCAGCTTCGTGTCCATTGTGGTCATTATAGTACTTAAACCAATCCACATCTCCCATAACAAGAGAATAAGTAGGGTTTTCTTCGTGTCGTTTATTTTCCGACCTTAATTTGAGAAGAACTTTTTCAAAGAAAGGGGCCGGCCGAAGTAAGCCAGTAAGAGCATCGAATTGAATCAGGTTTAATTTATTGATAGCGATCGATATATGTTCGGATAATTTACGCAGGGTTTTCTGGTCTTCTTTGGAAAACCCATCTTTTTGTAAATTCCCATTTTTTATCTTATTGTAGACTTCCAATGTACCTATGATATCTTCATTATGTTTGATGGGAACACAGAGTATACTCTTTAAGGGATAGTTCAAAAGATTAATATAGCGGGAAGACATCCTGTTCTCAAATTCAAATTTTGAAGTATTTATATCGCATTTACGTAAAACAGTATCAGCAGCAAAATCTTCAGAATTAAGGCTTACACTCAGATCACTAAGGTCTTCATGAGAGGGGATATGATTATTCCAGACCAGAGGTTTCAAGTACTCTCCTCTCGATCCATTCTTATCTATAATATAAAAAGATATTCCTCTTGCCTGAACCAGATCTTTAATGTCAAATACAATATCAATAAGGCTGGTAATGTCATTTGCCCGGTAAAGTTTTATAAGGAGATCTTCTATTTTTTGTTTTTCCTGTTTCAACCAGATGTAGTTGGCTTCAATCGAGATTCTTTTTTCGAGCTCTTTTAATGCTGAATTTTTAATAAAGCTTTTGATCTCTGATATCTGGGAAAATGCTTCTTTTAACTCGGCTTTGTTTTGTTCCTGAGAATGGCTTAGTAATTTTAATTTTTTGATGAGATGGGAATGTTTGGTTGCCATATCTAAGGCAAGTAAAAATGAGGTGTTATTTTCCCTGAGGCATATTGTGCTGATCATATCAACGTGATGGTTTCGCGGCCACTCATTTGCAATGGATGTAAGTTCAGGTTGAGACAGCCCGGTGACAATGATACTGGTTATTTCCCGGAATAATCCTTTTAGTTGGGAATAATGAGCCATTGAAGCATCGATTATTGCGACATTGAAGCTTGTGTTTTCCAGGAGGGTTATTGTTTTTTCTATGCTTAATGATGTGTATATTCTTCCTTTTGGGACAGATAATTTTTTAATGAATTCAGCTTCTTTAACATTGCTGTTAAGAATCAGGAAGTTATTTTCAAAGGCAATTTTTAATGATTCTGACAATCTTTTAAACCTCGGTTTGGTTAAAGTATCCTCGTATGATCTCTATAAATTTATATTACTTTTTTTATGATGAGTCAATGATTAATTTAAATTTATTGGAAAAAACCTGTAAATGGTAAATTGTGATGGAGTTATCCCCATTTTTTCTTCCCTTAACAATTGACATTGTGCTATATTTCCTATTGAGAAAATGGTAAGAGTAAGGTTTGCCCCTAGCCCGACAGGGCATCTCCATATCGGTGCTGCCAGGACAGCCATCTATAATTGGTTATTCGCAAGACATCATGGGGGAAGCTTTATTCTTCGCATCGAAGATACAGATTTTGAACGGTCTTCAGAGGAAATGACAGCGGGAATTTTAGCAGGATTGAAGTGGCTGGGTCTTGATTGGGACGAAAAACCCGTATTTCAATCACAAAGAATAAAGCTTTATCAAGAAAAAGCAGCAGAACTGGTAAAAAAAGGGGCTGCCTATTACTGTTCAGAAGGAAGATCCAAAGCAGTCAGGTTTAAAGTGCCTGATGAGGATGTGTTTTATAAAGATCTTATCCATGGCCCTATAACTGTTAAAAGTAAAAATATCGAAGATTTTGTTTTGCTCCGCAGTAATGGCTTTCCTACCTACCATCTTTCTGTTGTGGTGGATGATATCGACCTGGGGATAACCCATGTAATCCGGGGGGACGACCATATATCGAATACCCCCAAACAGATTTTACTCTACCGTGCTTTATGCGCTTCTCCGCCGGAATTTGCTCATCAGTCACTAATTTTTGGACCCGATAAGAAAAAATTGAGTAAAAGACATGGAGTTACCTCTGTACTTCAGTTCCGGGACATGGGGATATTACCTCTGGCTTTATTTAATTATCTGGCCCAGATGAGTTGGGATCCGGGGGAGGAGAGGATTTATTCCAGAGGTGAAATTATTGAGAAATTTTATCTGGATAAAAGCAGCCAGGGCAGCCCGGTTTTTGATATTTCCAAATTGGAGTGGATTAATGGCCGGCTTATTTCAGATAAAAGTGCTGAGGAGCTTTTTCCTTTGGTAAAGGCAGTGCTAAAGGAAAAAGGGCTATGGCAGCAAGCCTTGGAGACTGAAAAGCGGCCCTGGTTTCTAAAGCTGATAAGACTTCTAAAAGAGCGCAGCCGGAGGATTGAAGATTTTTCTGACAGAGCTTTGCCTTTTATTTCAGATGATTTTCCCTATGAAAGTAAAGCTGTAAATAAATATCTCAAGGATGAGCGCTTAGGAGAATTGCTCGCTCGGTTTAATGATGATCTTATAGGATTGGAAAGCTTTAAAGCGTTACCGCTGGAAAAGGCTTTACGTCGCCGGGCTGAAAAAGAAGGAATCAAACCTGCTTTGCTGATACATGCAGCTCGGGTTCTGCTCCTGGGAACTAGAGTAAGCCCGGGAATTTTTGATGTTCTTGAGATCATGGGGAAGGAAAAAACCATTGAGCGCTTGGCGGCTTTTGATTCTGTAAGCAAATCCAGTAAACAGTAGTTTCCTTAGAACTTTCAGTTAGTAAACTTTAGTAAACATCTGACCTTATCTTATATATCCCATCCTTAGAATAAAGCTTTGTAGCTCCAATGTTATCAGCAATTTAAGATTGTATTATTAAAATTATATCTGATGGCATAGAAGTTGCAATTGATTTAGATATAAGGAGGTTTAAATGAATAAAAACAAAAAATCAATCCAAAAGAAACTCGGAGTGACTGTCCTTGTCTTATGTATTATTGCTATGGCTGCTGCTCCCAACTATTTGTCCGGCGGAGTATGCGAGAAGGCACTGGCAAGATGTGGAGCTAGTTTAATTTTTCCCGGTATTATTGGAGCAATATTGGCTCCAGCAACAGTTGCAGCGGGTGCTACCGCATGTTTATCGGGTTATTCCTGGTGTTTAGCTTATTATCAGAAAGCGTGAATAGTACAAGTACTATGAACTATTCAAAAATATAGATAAGGAGGAAATTGTGAGGAATATTATCAAAAATAAAAAAGTATTTGTGATAACCATTTTGTTTCTTGCTTTATTTGTTACCTATGGAGCTCCAATGCTTGAAGCTGGTTCATGTGAAAAAGCGTTTAAACTCTGTATGAATACCTTTATATCTTCGATATATGGTATGAATTTTATATATTGTGGAACTGGATATCTGTTTTGCATCAAATATATTGAAAAAAAATAGAAGCGAGAAAAATGATAACAGCAGCCGTCATTCACATAAGGTAAATAAAATGAAAATTAAGAACTGTACATTATTTATTGTTGTTTTGGGGTTGATGATCGGATGTCAGCCTCAGAAAAAAGGTGAAGGCAAGCTGGGCCAGGTTGAGCTGGAAGAAGTGTTGAGTATCGGGAGCATTGATGATGATGATATCTTTATGTGGTCAGGAGTCGCTGCTGATGATGATGGGAATATCTATGTGACTGATATGATGGATTACTCGTTAAAAAAATTCGATCCGTCCGGACGGCTTTTAAAAAAGGCCGGTGGGAAAGGGGAGGGCCCAGGGGAGTTTTTAGCTCCTCTGGCCCTTTCCTGCTCCCTAGAGCGAATTTATGTTAAGGATCAATATGAGCTTGGCATTATGGTTTTTGATAAGGACCTTAATTTTTTAAGGAAGATTCCCAGCAGGCGTTATATATCCGGATTTAAGGCTATTTCTGATGAATGTATTGCAGTTACATATCTTTCTGTTCTGACGAAAGGAAGCATATATTTTATAAATGAAGCAGGGCAGGTCCTGCGAAAGTTCAATTATATGACTAAAGATAAAAATGTGATGATGGGCCAGGTAAATATGGAGATTGATGCAGACAACAATGTATACCTGGCTTATACATTCCAGGACCGGATCGAAAAATATGATGCTGAGGGAAACAAAATATGGACCCGGAATCTTTTAGATAGAAAAAAAGCAGAGAAAAAGATGATTAGAGGATTAAATCTTCCTGCCCAGGTCATATACAAAACTATAGTTCAGGATAGTTTGGGGCGACTTTATGTGCTTGGCGGGGATTTGTCAAAAAATAAAGGCCGGGATGTGTATGTTTTAAATCAGGAAGGGGAACATCTAACTACATTTACCCTGGCTGAAGATAGTCATCTCATTTATTTTGACAGCCGGGATAATCTTTATGCCCGCGCCAATTCCGGAGTCACTTTAAAAAAATTCAAACTTCATTTAAAAACAATCTAACCTGACCTATCATGAATAATCCAGGCTAAAGATACAATAAAAGGAGCGATAATTTTGAAATACTTTAAGGCTACAAGTTTGATCCTTGTGATGATCCTTTTTCAAATCACAACTTCCTTTTCAGAAAATTCAGAAAACAGGCAGGAGGAACCTGCCAGAGTCCAATTACTTTTAATAATTGATTTTGGAGATTTTATGTGTTTTTCTTGTCTTGAATCATTTCTGCAGTTCTGTTATTCACTTCCTCATCAATTTCAAGACCAGTATGTTTGGGGTGTTGTTATTTTTGAAGGTAATATAGGATTTGAATCTGAAGATATTGCAATTAAGATCGTGGAGAAAAAAATACGCGGTTTCAGAAAGGCCAATAGAGTGAGGTTTCCGATCCTGGTTGACCGTTCCCGCATATTTAGTTCTCTGGCTGGTAAGGGAACGACTGTAGTGATTTTAAAAGGAGAAGCTCAGGAGATCAAACGCTATATTTTTCCTCTCAGCCGTGAACAGATTGCAGAAATCCATAAAACGATCGGCATTTGAGTCTTTTTCGGGTTGCAATTTTCCATTTACTTAGCCTGAATTATTCATAAAAGATGAAATTTAGGAGTAGCGCTGCTTCCTGCAAATGGGAAGCTGAGTCGGGGTGTCTCCGTCCTCTATTCACCCATCCCCCAATGGGTCCCTTACGTTGCGGGCGGAGAGACCCCGACCCAGCTTAAATCCGCTAAAAAACTAAACCAAGCTCAGCCACATCAGAATTTCATTTCGTGAATAATTAAGGCTAGCCTGGGTTATTCACGAGTCGAGGTTGCCGCAGATAGGAGGCACAGGGTATGAAGCTGTGGGCACTCCACCGCAAATAGCCTGTAACGAAGTAGATGCGGTAAGATCGGCTTGCTCGGAGAGTAAAAAATGTCGATTACAAATAAAGATTATATTGTGAACGAAACAGTAAATTGAATCATTATAAGAGTCAAAGTAAAATACTATTTAAAAAAGATGTATCATATATATCGACATTTTTTATGAATAATCCCAGA
>JAUWTR010000191.1 GCA_030614645.1 Candidatus Aminicenantota bacterium | reverse complement strand
CCTGAACTATTCATAAAAAAATGGCGATGTTTTTATTATTAATTTCTTTTCAGCGATATATGAGATTTTTTCAAGAATGATTATTTTAACGATTTTCTCATTTTTATTTTTCATTTTAATCGCCATTTTTTTACCATTTAGGCGAGTCGATCTCACCGCATCTGCTTTGTTACAGGGTACTCGCGGTGAAGTATCACAGCTTTGCACCCTGTGCCTCGCATCTACGGCAACCACGACTCGTGAATAATCCACGTTCCTCAAACCGGGAGAGAATTTTTTTTAGCCGATTTTCTATTATTTATTTAAATATTACCCTGAAGTATATATCACTTCTATGATTTGTGTCAATCTTCAGTGCCTACATTTGACCTATGAGGCTAAAATCTGCCAGTACTATTGCTGTGACTGCTTCGATTATAACCGGCAGCCTTATAGCTATACAGGCATCGTGGCGTCCCTGCATAGAGATTGTCTCTGGTTTGCCGGTTATGAGATTTACAGTCTCCTGTTCTTTTTTGATGCTGGAAGGGGGTTTGACCGCTACCCTGAATACCAGCTCATTGCTGTTTGTAATTCCGCCATTTATACCCCCGCTGTGGTTTGTGTCTGTCTTGCCGTTTTTATCTAAGATTATGTCATTGCATTCGCTGCCTGTCATACGGCTGCAGGCAAATCCTGAGCCGAATTCGATGCCTTTGATTCCCGGCACAGCAAAGGCCAGATGGCTTATCTGGGATTCAACTGAATCAAAAAAGGGTTCTCCCCACCCGGCCGGAAGCCCGGTAGTGCGGCACTCAACTATACCTCCGATAGAGTCATCTTTTTGAAGAGCTGAGTTTACTGCCTTTTCTATATCCCGTTTGCCGCCTACCTCTGTTACTGTGGCGCAGACAATTGCCGGGAAGATCAGCTTTTTAGCGACCACTCCGGCTGCTACCAGGGGCGCTGTGAGCCTGCCTGAAAAATGGCCGCTTCCCCTGTAGTCATTAAAGCCGCTGTATTTTTGGTGCGCAACAAGGTCAGAATGTCCGGGGCGGGGGAGGTCTTTTGTGGCATCATAGTCCTCAGAGCGCACATCTTGATTTTCAAAAATGATAGTAAGGGGAGCGCCTGTTGTCCTGTTATTAAAAATGCCTGAGATGACCTTGGGGATATCCGGTTCCCGCCGTTGGGTTGTGCCTTTTGCTTTTGCCTGCCTCCGTTTTAAATCCAAGGTAAAATCTTTTTCAGAAATAGGCACTCCGGCAGGGCATCCGTCAATCGTAATGCCGATATTTTTTCCATGAGATTCGCCGAATAAGCTTATGCGGAAAAATCTTCCAAAGGAATTCATATGACTTTTCCTCCAATAGATCTTAAATCATTATAAAATCCGGGATATGATTTTGAAACAGCCTGCCAATTATCTATTTTAACACCCTGCCGGGAAAAAAGCCCGGCAATAGCGCCTGCCATAGCTATTCTGTGGTCATTGTGTGAATCAATCATACCGCCTTTGATTTTTTTGCCATTTATTGTCATTCGGTCTCCATCAATACTGATATCAGCTCCGATCTTTGAAAATTCTGATACTAGGGTTTCCGCTCTGTTACTTTCTTTATGCTTTAATCTGCCCACCCCTGCTATAACACTGCGGCCTTTACAGCAGCAGGCGAGAGCTGTAAGGGGAGGGAAAAGGTCAGGGCACTCTGTAGCATCGAAATTAAAGGCGTCCAGGCGCTTATGTTTTACTTCCACAGTGTCATGTGATGTCGATATCTCTGCTCCTGCCGATTCCAGAACACCTAATATATTTTTATCAGCTTGAAGGGAGTCAGAATAAAGGTTTTTAATTTTTATCCTTCCCTTTACAGCGCCTGCTGCAAGGAAAAAAGCCGCTCCTGACCAGTCGCCTTCTATTATATATTTTGTGCTATGATAGCTCTGATTGCCCGGCACAGAGAATAAACTAAAGTCCTTTTGGGAGGATATTTTTATTCCTGACCGCTCCAGCAGATTGATGGTCATTTCTATATAAGGCCTGCTTTTCAGTCCTATGACAGTAAGCTCGGAGTCCTCTTTACAGAGAGGGAGAGTCATTAGCAGGCCGGTTAAGAACTGAGAACTTGTAGATCCTTTCAGGCTGACTTTTCCGCCTTTTATCCGGCCTTTGACTTGGATGGGAGCTAAGCCGTTATTGGTTAAACAGTATGTTCCCAGTTTTCTAAAAGGCTCTTCCATCATGCCCATTGGCCGGGATTTAAGAGACTTTGATCCTGTGATAGTGACGACCTGGTTAAACAGGGCAGCGACTGGAGTGAATAGACGCATACACAGCCCTGACTCGTTGCAGAACAGAATGCTTTTTTTTAGATTTAATCCTCCTGTGACCTTAATTGTTCTGTTATCCTTTTTTATGTCTGCTCCCAGAGCTTCAATGATCTTAATCGCTGTGTGAGAGTCGTCACAATTGGAGGGATTGATGATCTGTGATATTCCTTCATTCAACAGGGATGCTGCTGCCGCCCGGATCATCATGCTTTTAGAAGGAGGGGCAGACAGAAATCCATTGATTTCTGATGAATTAATCTGTTTCATATCTTATCCTTTCATAGATATTGTCAGGTTTGCTTGTTTCAGTGTCAATAACTATATCTGATATCCCGGCATAATATAGCATTCTGCTTGATAAAATTCTTTTTGCGCTTGTTTCGGGTGTTTTTTGATCCAATATAGGGCGGGAATTGATGTCAATCCGTTTTAAAGCTGCCGGAACGGAAATCCAGAGCCATATTATATAGCAATTCTCTTTGATAATACTGCGGTTTTTTTTATCCAGAACAGCCCCTCCCCCTAAAGAAAAGACTGTGTTGCGGGCAGAGGGGATGATTTTTGAGATCATGCTTTTTTCGATCTTTCGAAAACCAGCGTCACTTTTTTGTTTGAATATCTCAGGAATTGTTTTTCCGTATGATTTTTTTATTTCAGCATCTATGTCAACAAATCTGCGTGCGGTTTTTTCCGCCAGCAGTCTTCCAACCGTAGATTTTCCGCTGCCCATAAAGCCGATAAGGGCGATATTAGTTTTGTCCTGATTCTCTTCAATAAAAGCGCAGTTCTTTATTTTGTTGTAGAGTTTAGGTGAGACAACCTGTCCTGTAAGCTGGAAAAATGCGGGAAAGGCCTGATAGATGAGCCATTCCCGGCCGTCAATGGTACGGCACCCTTTTGCCCGGGCTGCTTGGAGCAGATAAGGGTCCCGGTAATTAGCGTCCAGGACTATAAGTCCTTTTTTGAGATAATCCGGTTTGATCTTATTCTGACGAGTGGAGATACAGGATATCAGCAGGTCGCTGTTTCTAATCACCTCTTTGGCTTTGGCAATGGGAGAGTATTCGCATCCCAATTTCCGGGCGGCATTTATTGCTTTTTCTTCTGTCCGGTTCATCAGAACTACTCTTCCGGCTCCTGACTTAAGCAGGCTGAAGGCAGCAGCCCGGGCAGCACCTCCGGCGCCTAGTACCACAGCTCTGGTATTCCTGAGCCTTATGCCATGTTTTTTCAATGAATCGATAACGCCAATATAATCAGTATTATATCCTAGGAATTTTCCGTTTTTGACCGACACTGTATTAACGGCTTCGATTGCGCGGCTGGGTTCGTCGATATCATCTAAGTGTTTCATAATGCCCTGTTTAAAAGGCGAGGTTATATTAAAGCCGCTTAAATTGAGGGATTGGGCAGTTCTGAGGATTTCCTCTTCAGCATCAACAGAGATACAGAGATAGTCTGCGTTCAGGTCAAAATAATTAAACAGGGAGTTAAATATCTGCGGACTCCGGCTGTGCATAACCGGTTTTCCGAAAACGGCAAAAAGTTTTTTATCTGACATTTTTATACTATTGCAAATACTCTACGTTAATAATTTGAAAAATTTTTTCAAGATTTATTTTATCAAGTTGGCCTGCTGCTGTTTCTCTACCACTTGAAAGGGATGCGTAGGTAAAAGGGCTTCCCAGAATAGGGGCTGCGATGCGGGTGACTTTTCCCTTTTCCCCCATTCCGATCACTACCAGGGGGCGGCTGTCTAATAAAAGTCCCAGAAGGATGATGTTTTCACGGTCAGAGTGGACCATGCAGGCTATTTTGGCTATATCGGCGCCGGAAACAAAGCATTCCTCAATAATATCTCGCAGTTCTGTTTCATCAGGTGTAGTTTTGAAATTATGGTAGGAGACAATAACCTTACAGCCGGTTGACCTGGCTTTTTCCAGAATCGTTTTTTTTATCCTTTTGTCCGTTCCTAACCCTATATCTACATAAGCGGCCCCGGCAGATATGGCGGTGGTTAGAAGAGTTTGTCTTTTTTGGTCAGATATTGTTCCGGGCCGGCAGGTTGCTATCAGCCGAGTGTGCTGAGAGAACATTTTTTTTATTCCCGGGATTTGAGGGCTTTCCATCCTGTCGATCCGGATCTCGGCAAAATCGATATCTTTGAGAGCCTTTATATTTTCTTCCGGAGTTTTTTCAGCGATGCTTACACAGATCATGGATATATTCCCCCAGCTCCTTATAGGAGATTTT
>JAUWTR010000165.1 GCA_030614645.1 Candidatus Aminicenantota bacterium | reverse complement strand
GGATGTTTTTCAGGAAAAGACCCCTCCAAGGTCGACAGATCCGGCTCTTACATGGCTCGCTATATTGCCAAAAACCTTATTGCTGCTGGATTGGCTGACCGAATAGAGGTTCAGGTAGCTTATGCCATTGGAGTGGCAGAGCCGGTATCTATTATGGTTGATTCATTCGGTACATCCAAGGTTTCAGAAGATAGGATAAAAGAAATGATATGGAAACACTTTGAATTAAAGCCAAAGAAAATGATAGATCATCTTGATCTAATGAAACCGATTTATAAAAAGACTGCCAGTTTTGGACACTTCGGTCGCAGAGAAGATGGCTTTACATGGGAAAAAACCGATAAAGCTGAAGCTTTGAAAGAGGATGCTGGAATTTAATCTTAAGTAAGATAAAAAAGGAGAAAACTATGGAATATGATATAAAAGATTTAAATCTGGCTGATAAAGGGAAACTGAGAATTGAATGGGCGGGAAAATTCATGCCTGTCCTGGAAAATATCAAAAAAGAGTTTAAAGAAAAAAAATCCTTAAAAGGAATAAATATATCAGCTTGCCTGCATGTAACAAGTGAAACAGCTAATTTAATGGAAACCTTAAAACTGGGAGGAGCTGAAGTTGCTTTAACTGCTTCTAATCCCTTAAGCACTCAAGATGATGTGGCAGCCGCCCTGGTTAAGTATTATGAGATCCCGGTATTTGCCATCAAGGGAGAAGACAATAAGACCTATTACGAGCATATGAATCAAGCACTTGATATCAAACCCCAAATTACTATGGACGATGGAGCGGATTTAGTGAGCACTATTCATTCCAAGCGTAAAGACCTTATGAAAGGAATTATCGGAGGCACTGAAGAAACAACTACTGGGGTGATCCGTTTAAAGAGTATGGCAGATGAGAAGGTACTTAACTACCCAATTATTGCTGTAAATGATGCTAAGACAAAACATCTTTTTGACAACCGCTATGGAACCGGCCAAAGTACGATAGACGGTATACTCAGAGCTACAAATGTTTTATTAGCCGGTTTAAATTTTGTAGTAGCTGGTTATGGATGGTGCGGCCGGGGAGTGGCAATGCGGGCTCGTGGTTCAGGATCCAATGTAATAATTTGTGAGGTCGATCCCTTAAAAGCCCTGGAAGCGGTTATGGATGGTTTCCGAGTGATGTCTCTAACTAAAGCAGCAGAGATCGGAGATATTTTTATTACTGTAACCGGGGACAAGAATGTTTTAAGCAGCGAACATTTTTCCAGAATGAAAGAAGGAGCAATTATTGCTAATTCAGGTCATTTTAATGTTGAGATAGATATTCCGGCTCTTGAAAAACTAGCGAAAGGAAAACGAAAGGTCAGAGATTTTGTAGAAGAATATACTTTAAAGAATGGAAAAAAAATTTTCTTGCTTGCGCAAGGCAGATTATTAAATCTATCGGCTGCTGAAGGACATCCTGCGATGGTAATGGACATGAGTTTTGCTAACCAGGCATTAAGTGCTCTGTATCTTTACAGAGATGGCGACAAACTCCAGAAACAAGTCTATGCCGTGCCAGAGGGAATTGATGAAGATATCGCTATAAAGAAGTTAAAGACTATGGGTATAAAGATCGACAAGCTGACTGCAGATCAGGAAAAATACTTATCAGCCTGGAAGGAAGGAACTTAAGGCCTGGGGTCTGACCCCATTATTATTTAATCATATTTAGGTACTTGGTTATATTCGCTTTCATCACTTCTGATGTGACAAGCGATTGGATTTCTATAAAGATTTGTTTAGCTTTATCGTATTCTTTGTTTTTAAAATAAGCTCCGGCGAGATTATATTGAAGGGTTATCTTGGAACTAGGATCCTCCTGTGAATATTTTTTAACTAATTCTAAAGCACTCTGGTAACATTTTATTGCATCTTCAAATTTTTCAAGTTGTTCAAATATCAATGCCTTTAAGTTATGTGCCATTATATAGCGCTTGTTTACAAAAATCGCCTGGTTTATAAATTCAAGTGCCTTTGGGAGATTTTCTTGAATATGATACAATCTGGCAAGATTATAATAAGGTAATTCACGGGAATGATAGGATTTATCATTAATTGCTGTGAGGAATTCAAGTTCCGCCTTATCAAGAATCCCCATCTCCTGATAAACAGATCCTAAATGATTGTGTGCATCAGTGATAGTGCCGTCAATGGCAAGGCATTTTTTGAAATTATTTGCTGACTTATCGAGTTCTCCTTTCATTAAATAAACCAGGCCAAGACCGTCATAGGCTAAAGCATAATCAGATTTGAGTGTGATCGTTTTGTTAAGATGTATAATGGACTGATCAAGCTGTCCATTATTTAAATAGAAAATACCAAGATTGTATTGGTAGCGTGGACTGTTATCCCTTTCTTTTTGCATTTTTTCTTGTGACGAAGCACAAAAGCCAAAGAGTAGACATATAAATACTATAGATGCTTTTTTGATTGTCATAATACCTCCTCACTTATGAAATATTTTCATGTTTCAATTTTCTTGTCATCAAATCCTGAAGAGCAATCCTGGGATCTTTGTTTTTATAAAGTATCTGATATACCTGTTCGCAGATAGGCATTTCAATATTTTCTCTTTTGGAAAGATGATGGACCGAAAAAGTTGTGGTAACACCCTCTGCAACCATATTCATCTTGGAAACGATCTGATCAAGAGATTTCCCTTTACCCAGCTCAAAACCGACATAGCGGTTACGGCTAAGTTTTCCGGTGCAGGTCAAAACAAGATCCCCTATACCAGCAAGGCCTGAAAATGTTTCCTGCCTGGCTCCAAGTTTTACACCGAGCCTGGATATCTCTGCAATGCCGCGAGTGATCAAGGCTGCTATAGAATTGGAACCGAATTCTAAACCGGCGCAGATGCCGGCAGAAATAGCTATGATGTTCTTCAAAGCCCCTGCGAGTTCAACTCCTGTAACATCATCTGTAGTGTAAGCGCGGAAATATTCGTTCGAAATATTTTGCTGGATAAGCTTGGCAGTTTTAAGATCCTTGGAAGCAATTACTACAGCAGTAGGATGTGACTCTGCGACTTCCCTTGCAAAGCTGGGCCCGGAGAGTGTTGCGATTTTTGGAATAAAATCACTCGAAAATATATCTTCCATTAATTCGCTCATGCGTTTTAAGGAATTTTTTTCAATCCCTTTGGTGAGGCTTATAATAATCTGTCTTGGAGAGAGTAGGGGAGCAAGTACATTATAGATACTAGGGCAGTATTTTGACGGAATAGCAATGAACAAAAAATCAGTATCTACAATAGTTTCCTTTATGTTTTTATAAAACGAGACTGAAGCTGGGAAAACAGAACCTGGCAAAAAAGTTTTGTTCTGACGATACCTGAGAGTATTTTCATATACATCCTTTTCTCTAATCCACAGTTTAGTGTTGATATCCAATCGTCCCAGGTGAAGCGCCATAGCACTGCCCCAGCTTCCACCTCCGATCACACTTGCTCTCATATCCTTTTTTCTCCTATTTTATTTTCTGCTCCTGAAATCAGGAGTTTTATGTTTTTTTTGTGCTTTATAGCAATTATTAAAAAGACAAAAAGCCCAAAAAAGAAGATTTCGATGTTTTCATTGAACAAGAGAGAAAAAAGTGGAAAACTTAATGCTGCAGTTAAGGAACCTAAAGAAATATAGCGTGTGATTGCAACAATAATTAGGAAAACAACTATGATACAAAGAAGAGGTTTAACAGCTAGGGCAATGTATGCGCCTAGGGTAGTAGCGACGCCTTTTCCACCTTTAAATTTAATGTAAACCGGGAAACAATGGCCCAGGATGGCTAACGAACCGGCTACAACTGGGGTCCAATGGTCTGGAAAAAATTTCAATGCCAAAAAAATAGGAAGGAAACCCTTTGTCATATCAAATATCAATACTGGTATGGCTTTTTTCCATCCGGTCATCCTAAGCATATTGGTGGCGCCTATATTCCCGCTGCCATAATTCCGGATATCTTTTTTTTCTGTTAGGCGAAACAAAATATATCCGGCGGGAATAGCTCCAAAAAGATAGACAAAAAGGAAAAATAAAATTTTCATGCTAATTCCTGCTCTATGATTTTTCTGTATTCGGCTCCAGAAGGTTTCAGGATGCTCTCATATAATACAATTTTTGAAACTGTTTTTTTGCCGAACTCGAATTCCTGGTATTTAGAGATCTCGGATAAAAGTCTATCAATATGGTTATAAGATTTTATCCTTCCTAATGTGAGGTGAGGGCGGAACTTTCTTTTTTCACCTGGAAATCCTAATTTTATCAGGTTTATATCCAAATCTTCATGCAAAGAGACGAGAGATTCATTTTCTTCAATACCAGCCCAGATGATACTTGGTTTGTGAGAACGAAGAGGAAATGTTCCGATTCCTTTTATATTTAGAGAAAAAGGAGTGTGTTTTTTTGCGGTTTTTTTCAAAACTGATTCAATTTTTGGGATAAATTCAGATTTTATCTTACCTAAAAATTTAAGTGTTAAATGGATTCCCAGAGGTTTTGCCCAGCGGACTTTGCCATCCTTTTCTTTAAGAATATTAATTGAATTTAGTAGAGCTGATTGTATATCCTTACCCAACTCGACAGCAATGAAGCATCTCAAAACTTTTCTCCCATTATATTAATGAATGATACTTAGAAAATAGAAAATAGTAAATGGTAAAATATTAGTCCTGTTTTATTAAAAACATACGCAACATGTCCAATGCTTTTTGACTGGAACGGAATTTTATTATTTCTCTATTGCCTGAGAAAAGATTTTTATCTGTCTTTACTCCGTTTTCCCAGGCAAGAGAAGTATATACAAGGCCAACTGGTTTTTCTTTTGTTCCGACACCCGGTCCGGCAATGCCGGTAATTGCAAGGCCATAACTGGATTGGGCTTTTTCTCTGATCCTCTCAGACATCTTTTCAGCTACTTCTTGGCTTACAGCCCCCTGAGTTTCAATTAATGATTCTGAAATACCAAGGAGCTTTATTTTGGCTTTATTGGAGTATACCTGAACGCCCTGAAGAAAGTAATCCGAACTTCCCGGAACATTAGTGATGCG
>JAUWTR010000157.1 GCA_030614645.1 Candidatus Aminicenantota bacterium | reverse complement strand
TGTTCCGGATTCCAAAAGGCCATAAAATGAAAGCTCCATCTGTCATAAGTCCGCTGCCATCTTAAAAAATTGTAAAAGTTTTTATTCTCCCAATCATAATATAATATTCCTGTAATATTATCCAGCAAACCCAGGGGGTAATTCAAAGCCAGGGCCGAAAATTTTGCCACTTCCCCGGAACCAAAGGCATCCCGGCTTGCTTCTAAAACAAAATGCTCCCCAATCACATTTAAACCATTACCTATACTTAAAGTATAATCCATACCAACATTTAAAGCCCTCTGCCATGTATAAGGAAGGTGTTCTGTTTGCTGATGAAATAAAGACGTTTCAAACCAGATGCCGATGCCAATGTCCCATTTACCGTCAATAGCACAGCGGTTTTCCGGAAAGCGGGGATTGTCAGGCTCCAGCCCCTGGAAAAGCCCATTTACCTCAATTTCTCGGTGGTGATAGGAAAAAGCTATCTCCCCTTTCCCCAAGGAGGTCTGGATGCGTCCTCCCAGTTCAGGGGATTTTCTGTCAGAAGATATTGTTTCCCAGCCCTTTGGATCATCATTTCCATAAAGTCCCCACACCCAGATATTAGTGTTGTCCAGAAAATAATACCTCATTAAAAGACCGTAGACACCGTCCGTAAGCTGAAGAGGGTCGCGTGGGTCTATCCGGTCAAACCACATCAAAGGACGAAGCAGAGAGGCTGAGCCGAAGTTTATCTTCTGGAGTCCCAGGCGGGCCTCAAATTGAGCTGAAGAAAATCGCAGCCACTTCGTGTAAGGCTTTACTTTCCCATCCGTATGAACATCATCAATTGCATTTATAGTACCGGAGCCATAGGCATTCAAGGAGAATTCAACATCAAGATTGTATTTGGGAGAAAGAGCCTTTTCCAGGGAAAATTCAGGCAAACAGCGTAAGCCGAGCTGAGGCTTTATATCAGCGTCTGCATTAACAGTTATCCAGCCGGAGACAAGCCCTTTATAGGCGAATGTCTGGGAGAATGCTGCTGTAGATAAGAGCAGCAAAACAGCCCCTGCAAAAAGCCATTTCAAACATCTCCCACTCATTTTATTTTCCTACATCTTTTTCTCAAAGGGCGACCAGGCCGGATTGGAACCTTCCCCCAAACATACAGGATCGGAGCCATCTTTATTTATCACATATATTTCCGAGACTTCGCCTTTAGACAGATCATAGACTATTTTCGCTCCATCCGGCGACATGGATGGATTGGAAGCTTGACTCTGAGTTTTTGTAAGCCGTTTCTGCCCGGAACCATCGACATTCATGATATAAATATCATAATCGCCTGATTGGGGTTCACCATGCATATCCGATGAAAATATTATCTGCTTACTGTCAGGCGACCAGGAAGGCACTTCATCAAGGGCCAGCGTGAAGGTCAATCTCTGCTGATTGGTGCCATCAACTGCATTTGCCAGATAAATTTCCGGATCATCCCTGTCTCTATCCGCCTCAAAAACAAACCATAATCCGTTTGGCGACCAGGAATGAAAATTATTAACTCTGTTATGGGGCGTATCCTCAGTCATTTGAGTAAGATTATAGCCCCACTCAGATTTTTCATTTCCCTTTTTTACATTAGTTCTCCAGACCTGTGAGCTGCCACTTCTTCCTGAATTAAAAGCGATCATTGTGCCATCAGGCGACCAAGCCGGATTCGTATCTCCGGCAGGAGAAGAAGTTAGCCTGGTAATATTAGAGCCATCTGCATTCATATAATAGATATCCCAATTATCATCTTTCTCAGCTGCAAAAGCGATCTGTTTGGCATCAGGAGACCAGCAAGGCATAGCCCCTGCAGCTAACTTCTTTTTATTGGAACCGTCCTGATCCATGACATAGATAAAACTGTTATGCTGCTCATAGACAACATAGGCTATCTTTGTGTTTGCCAGATCAGATTTTGACGCCTGGCTGCAAAACAGCAGGGCTGCTGGAAAAATAATTAAAACCATAAAGATAAAGATTAATTGTTTTTTCATTACATCTCCTTATTAATTTTTTTAAATTTTCAGGCTCTCATTCATACTTTATTGCCTTTATCGGATTGGCTCTGGCAGCCCTAACAGATTGATAACTCACTGCAATAAACGCAATTAACATTGCAGCACCACCTGCAAGTAAAAATAATAAAATACTGATATGGTCCCGATGGGCAAACTGCTGAATCCAGTTATTCCCAGTATAATAAGCAATCGGCCAGGCGATAAGATTTGCAATAAGAACAGGCTTTAGAAATTCGATTGAAAGAAGTGCAACAATGCTATGATTAGATGCCCCAAGCACTTTCCGGATGCCAATTTCTCTGGTACGCTTCTCTGCGGTAAATGAAACCAGTCCATACAAACCCAGGCAGGCAATTAGAACTGCTAAAAATGCAGAATACCCCAAAAGATGACCCATATAGGATTCCCGGTGATATGATCGTTCAATTTGTTCATCAAAAAATGTATAAACCAGAGGAAATTGGGGCATCACCTCTTTCCATGTTTTCTCTAAAAATGACAAAGCAGATGATATCTCACTTGAATTAATTCTGACGATCATGTAATGCAGGCTTTTATCACTCAAAATCATGATTGCCGGTTCTATCTTGTCTCT
Organism: Candidatus Aminicenantota bacterium; assembly: GCA_030614645.1. Taxonomy (GTDB): domain Bacteria; phylum Acidobacteriota; class Aminicenantia; order Aminicenantales; family Aminicenantaceae; genus JAUVXM01. The sequence goes on along the minus strand of JAUWTR010000157.1, from coordinate 2,658 downwards.
GGCAGAATGGATATGAAAATCTTTTGCTACCCCAACAACTCTTCTTTTATCCCCATTAAAATCAAGTTGTAAACCAACAACGGATTTACGGCCGATTTTTCGTTTAAATTCTTGATTAATAATTGCTCCATTTGATAAATCAGACATAAATTCCTTTGAAAATGATCTTCCTTCAGCCATCTCAATTTTTAATGTTTTAATAAAATCAAAATCTACTGATGTAAAATTTGCAAATAATTTTTGATTAGGATCCTTCCCTTCCCAATTGACGTTACTCGAACTGTTCCCAAAATAGGTAGGCAGCGATTGAGTAGCTGAAACACCATTAATTCTAAAATCATTTTTCAGTTTAGATTTTAGCAGGGGATATTCCTTAAAAGGTCCGCTCCGCATGTTTACATACAGCAGATGATCTTTATTCCAGCCAACATCCATATTCAACATGTATCTAAGTTGACCAACCACAATAAAAGAAACAATTATTAAAAAGATTGACATGCAAAACTGGAAGATAACCAGGGGTTTTCTAAATTTTCCACCTCCTATTCCTTTGGATAGCGACCCTCGGAATATTTGAACAGGTTGAAAGGAGGATAAATACAGAGCAGGGTAACTTCCTGAGATGATCCCTGTAATTAAAGCGGTTGCCGCCAAACCCAAAAGCAGGACTCCTGTGTTTATTGTCCCGAATAGAGAAATTTGTTTACCAGTTAATGAGTTGAAATGAGGAAGAAACATGATCAATAAGAAAACCGCAAAAGCTAGAGCAATAAATGCCATAAGGGTAGATTCTCCGAAGAATTGCCGGATAATTTGTGATTTATTTGCACCTGCAACTTTCCGGAGACCGATCTCTTTGGAGCGATTGGATGATTTTGCAGTTGATAGATTCATAAAATTGACACATGCAATCAACAAAACCAAAAGGGCAATGGCTGTGAAGATAAAAACATACTTTATATTTCCAGAAGATGACGAGCGGAAAAAGTTAGAATAAAGATGAATATCAACAATTGGAAAAAGGGAAAGTTCAGCAATGGAATTATCGATGTGCTTCTTGTACAGGCCCTTTATCTTTTCCCTCACGCCTTGAGGATTAGCAGATTGTTTCAATAACACATAAGTTTCAAGGAATGCACTTTTCCAGTAATTCTCATCATACCATGACATTTTTTTCATGTAGCTCCAGGGCAGGACAATATCAAATTGGATATGTGAATTCCCGGGAACATTTTCTATAACTCCGTTGACTATATAATTATCTGAATTATTAAAAGTTAGTGCTTTTCCCAGAGGATTATCATTTCCAAAATACTTATGGGCAATATCTTGAGAGATGACCACCGAATTTGGTTGATTTAATGCTGTATCTTTATTACCTATTACGAATGGGTAGGAAAAAATAGAGAAAAAGGAAGGATCAACTGAAGTGATATTAGATTCAAAAAATACTTTATTCTGATATCGAATAAGCATGGTATTTAATTCTCTATGACGCGCCCCCATTTCTATATCTGAAAATTCTGCCATCAAGGTTGGACCTAAGGGAGCGCTTGTACGGGAACTTGTCTGTTTGCCATCTGAATAAGAATAATTAACTGTCACTAAATAAATTCTTTCTGAATTTTCATTAAACCGTTCATAACTCAGTTCATCAAGTACCCAAAGGGAGATACACAAGCAGCATGCCATCCCAATTGCCAGTCCAATGATGTTTATAAATGAAGAGGCTTTATGTTTTACAAGATTACGAATAGTGATCTTAAAATAATTTTTAAGCATTTTTCATCTCTAATTCTAAAAAATAATTTATCTCGAACTTTTCATTGTGTCTAATATTTCGGGTGAAGTTCACTACCTTTCATTTTAAAAGCTTTCTAAAATTAAATTAATATTCTCTAATCTACATTATTTCAACTTATTTTGCATCTTATACCGAGTAATCCACAGCCGGATCCTTTATTTTCTTATCCGGCTGCCAGCAAAAGCTCTAATGCCCTGAGTTACAAAGAGTTACACCTAATTACACAGAGTTAGAGCAAAATACCAAATTTCGGTTATTTAAATCCGGTTACCAAATGGTTAGCAGAATGCAAAGCACCGACAATCAAATACTACTCATCATAAACTCTGGAGTGTGCTCTACCGACTTTTGTTTTGCACCTGGGACATTTCAGGAGATCTTTTTGAAATTGATCACCACATGACAAACATAAAATATCATCTTTCAAATGATGAATAGGTTCCGGATCTAAAATTTTCTCCAATCTCCCCAATTGATGATGATTGGCACATCGAAAGCCTTGAAAAAACAATGAAAAAAGAAATTAATATGCCAGTTTAGAACTCGTCGCAAATATTCAGCGGAGGAAACCTACCTATAGACTCCCCCATTTTTATCAAAAGTTCCCCAAGAGAACATGTCCAATTCGGCAAGTCGCGGACTCAATAAAAACTCCTAAAAGACCTAAGATTAATAGACTTGGTCTTCAATCGCTGATTTAGGACTTCGACTTGCATATAGGTTATGATCTCTCCTCAGCTGCCATAGTAAGCTGAGCTTGAGGTGGTGGGGGACGTTCTGCCTTAAAGGTCAGTTTAAGGTGTTTTATGATCTTGTCTATGACTTTATGCTCTTCAATAAATGAGACAATGCGC
>JAUWTR010000100.1 GCA_030614645.1 Candidatus Aminicenantota bacterium | reverse complement strand
GGTCAAGCTTGCCTGACGTTCCAGAAAAAATGTTGAAAAAAACAGCCAGCCGACAATGATCAGGAATACAGAGATCACAATATAAGCAATAGGAGAAACAAAATAAGCTTTATATTCCTTTTTAAATATATGCTTAATATTTTCCATTTTAATTTCCTTTGGTTAATTTTCTGAAAATAATTTCAAATGATTGTTCATTTAATTCTTTTCTTAAAGCATCTATGGTGTCATCTGCTACGATTTTCCCTTCATTAATAATAACTACGCGGTCGCAGGTTGCTTCGGCTTCACTGAGAATATGAGTTGAAAAAACAATCGTTTTTTCCTTACCTATACGCCTTATTATGTCGCGTGTTTCAGCGATCTGATTGGGGTCGAGACCGGCAGTCGGCTCATCCAGCACCAGGATCTCCGGATTTCCCATCAAGGCATGGGCGATCCCGACTCTTTGTCGGTATCCTTTTGAAAGCTCACCAATTGTCTTGTGCATGACTTCATTAAGGCTGCATAGGTCAGCTAGTTCATGTAAATGGGCATTTTTATCGAGTTTATTTACTCCTCGGAGGTCAGCCACAAAATCAAGATAATCGTAAACCAGCATCTCATGATAAATGGGAGCTTCTTCCGGAAGGTAGCCAATACGTTTTTTTATTTTTATTAGGTGCTCATCGATATTATCATTCTCTACTTTAATAGTGCCTGAGGTGGGGGAGAGGTATCCGGTAAGAATTCTGTATATGGTAGTCTTCCCGGCCCCATTTGGACCGAGCAGACCTAGGATCTCGCCCTTTTTTATCTCAAAACTAACATGATCAACGGCACAAAGGCCGCCATAATATTTTGTTAGATTTTCAATATTGATCATTGGCACCTCCTAATTTTGTATCTGAATATAAGTAGGAATTTATACAATATGAACAATCTGATGTCAAATGTTGATATGAGCATTTAGCAAGAATCAGGTCAACAGCTAACGAATTTATTCGCACAACATTTATGATACCGGGGCTTTGGACAGCATCCCGCGGATAAAGTGTCGTCCCCAGGAAAAAGCTATCAGTGACCCAAACAGGTTCCCGGCTACCATCCCCCACCAGACACCAATGAGTCCCAGGTCAATGACGATAGCAAAGAGGTAGGCAAGGGGAACGGATAAGATAATCGTCCGAATTATCGTCACAGTAAGAGAAATTGTGCCCTTGCCTGTTCCCTGGAACATGGCTGAAGAGAACATACCAAAGGCAACTCCCGGATAGAAAAAACACATGGTCTGAAGGAAAGTGATTATTTCAGGCCTTATTCTAAAAGCATCTTGTGTGGTAGTAAAGAGCCAGGCAATAGAAGGAGCCAGAAAAAAAGTGATAACTGCTGTGATCAACGAAATGGAGACTCCGATTTTGATCGCGTACATATAGGAGGTATCGAGTTTTTGGTAGGCTTTTCTGCCAAAGGCCGCTCCCGTGACTGAAGTTACGGCTGTAGCAATGCCTAATAGCGGCAATGTAGCGAACATAACAACACGCCAGCCCGTGGTGAATATAGCTACCCCGTCTGTCCCCCCTACTTTAACCGCGATAAGATTGATTATGAGCATTGCTATGGCCATGGACATCTGCATGAAGGCGGAAGGGATTCCAACCCTAAGGACGTCTTTAAGTATATCCTTGCGAAAACGGAATTTATGAAAGGAAATTGTGACGTATGTATCCCGCTTGATAAAAAGCCAGTATAAGAGAAATGCAGATGTCACACATAAAGAGACCATTGTCGCCCAGGCAGCGCCTTTAACTCCAAGTTTTAAGGCATAGATAAAAATAGGATCTAGGATAATATTGAGGCCGGCTCCCAGCATCATGACTATCATGGCTCGCTTGACATCACCTTCTCCCCGGAGAAGGGCGCTTGAGATGTTGGTGAACAGGATGATAAGTGTTCCGGCGAACAATATCCTGGCATAAGCAGTGGCGGTCGGCACGATGGGCCCGGCCCCCATAGCAGCAAAAATACTGGGTGCCAGAATCATAAATGGGACAGTGAGAATAAAGGCTGTGATCAACATTATGACCATGGTGTGGGAAGCAACAGCATCAGCATTTTCCTTGTCTTGAGCGCCAATTCTTCGAGAGATAGCAGAACTCCCACCTACTCCGATGCCAGTTGCCAGAGCAAATACCATAAAAAAGAAGGGAAAGAAAAAACCCACAGCAGAGAGTGCATCTGGCCCTAATCCGGATACCCAGAGTCCATCCACAAAATTGTAGAGAGTATAGACCGACATGGCCACAATCATGGGAATGGACAATTTGATAATAGCTCTTTTGGGGTTTCCCAGCAGTGTCTGGACTCCCTTGGTTGTTTTTGTATGTTCCATTTGGCAATTATTAAATTCAGCATTATAGCATTCCTTAGGGCTTATGGCTAATTAGATATCTTATCTGGAGTTCCCACATTTTTTTTAAACTTACAAAAGTTGTAAGGCAATGCTCTCCTCGAGATTCTCTCAATGTAACTCTTTTTCTTCTTTTTAAGTTTAGAATAAGTTAAAGTAAATTTTTATATTAAACTTTATTTCGGGCATTACGTAATTTGTATATATTAACCTGGATGATTCACGAGTTAAGGTTAAGGTGTTTTGTGATGAATAGAAGAAAACTAAATACTTTTTTGGGGATTTCTGCTGCCTTTCTTATACTTATTGTCAATTCCTATTCCCAGACTGAACAGATAGATATCGAAGCTTTAAAAAAGGAAGCACCGAAAGTATTTATAGATTGTGGAATATGTGACATTGACTACATTCGTACAGAAATTACATTTGTCAATTATGTTAGAGATCGCAAAGAAGCCCAGATTCACATATTAATAACTACCCAAAATACAGGAAGCGGAGGAAGGGAATATACCATCGCATTTATAGGACAACGTGAGTTTAATGGAATAAACGATACCCATAAATATTATTCACAACAGACTTATACCAAGGATGAGATCAGGGAAGGTTTGGTGAAAGCTTTGAAAATCGGAATGATGAGCTATGTTGCTAAAACCTCAATAGCAAGCCGTATTAAAATTTCTTATTCTGCTAAAACCGAACTGGCAGGTAAAGTGGATAAATGGAATTTTTGGGTTTTTAGACTTAGCGGAAATGGATATTTTAATGGCGAAAAATCCTATAAATCAAGATCTTTAAGCAGTTCCTTTGACGCCAGCAGAGTGACTCCGGATTTAAAAATTAGTATGTCTCTATCTACTTCTCACAATAGGAGTGATTATATTTATACTGATGAAACCATTGAGAGCATTAGAGAAAGTTACCGTTTTCATGGCTTATTTGTTAAAAGCTTAAATGCTCACTGGTCGATTGGGTTTTTCTTAAGTGCGGCTTCTTCTACTTATGAAAATATCGAATTCTCTCTTGTTCCTGCTCCGGCCCACGAGTTCAACCTTTTTCCTTACTCTCAATCAACCAGACGGCAGCTTCGCTTTCTGTATAAGGCCGGTTATAATGCTGTCCGCTACCGGGAAGAGACGATTTTCAATAAAACTTCTGAGAATCTTTGGAACGAATCTTTATCAGTTACGTTTGATATCAGGGAGAAGTGGGGAAGCATCAGCACCACTCTTACGGGGTCACACTATTTCCACGATTTTAGTAAAAACCGCCTGACATTTTTTAATATCCTTAACCTCCGGCTTTTTAAAGGGCTCAGATTTTTCGCTTTTGGAGGGGGATCAAGAATCCATGATCAGCTGTCCCTGACTAAAGGGATTGCTTCTCTGGAAGAGTTATTGCTGAGGCGTACGCAGCTTGAAACCAGTTATAATTATTTTTTCTCAGTCGGACTCAGCTTTACTTTTGGGTCTATCTTTACAAACGTTGTTAATCCACGATTTGGTTCGCAAGGGCATGGGGGAATGTCGATAATAATTAATTGACCTATCCAAAAACCAGGAATGCTGCTGTGAAACATGAGAAAAAAATGGGACCGGAGAAAAAAATTCTTTTTCTGGCCTTAATATTTTTTACTCTTATTTGTTTTTCTCCCCATATTTTTTCCCAGGATACTAAGCGTGATAAGGGAATAATAAAAGATAGTGCCCTTACAGTTTTTATTGATTGCCAATGGTGCAAGCTTGCTGAAATCCAAAAAGATATTTCCTTTATCAAATTAGTAGAAGAGCAAGATAAAGCCCAGGTTTATGTGCTTATCACAAAGCGAGATACAGCCAGCAGTGGGACTGAATTTATTTTATCTTTTAAAGGACAGAAAGAATTCGGGGGGGATAATGACCAATTAAAGTGTCAGCCAGATATAGGTAAAGAAGAAAAGGAACTACTAAGGGAACTGATAAATACTTTAAAAATGGGATTTATGCGTTATGTGGGGAAAACACCAATTTCCAGCTTGATTTCCATCCGGCTTATGGATGAAGTAAAACCGACTTCAGTAGAAGACAAGTGGGATTTTTGGGTTTTCAGCATCAGTGGAGATACTTTTTTTAACGGCCAAAAATTATATAAAAGCGGAATGCTTTATGGGTTTTTTTCTGCCAACCGGGTAACTCCTGAACTTAAAGTCAGGTTATCTGTGTGGGGTATGTATAATCAAGATAAATTTACTTTTGATGATCAAATCATAAAAAGTTCATCAAACAGCCAGAATTTTACCGGATTGATTGTTAAGAGTTTAAATGACCACTGGTCGGTAGGGGGGCATTTTTCAGCTTTAGCGTCGACTTATACAAATACCAAATTCAGCTTAAGCCCTGGACCTGCGATAGAATACAACCTGTTTCCCTACTCACAATCCACTCGGCGGCAGCTTCGTTTTTTGTACAGACTGGATTTCAAATCGATCTGGTATCAGGAAGAGACGATTTATGAGAAAACACATGAAAACCTCTTAAAAGAATCATTATCTGCGACACTTGAGCTTAAGCAAAAATGGGGGACTATAAGCACTTCGATCGAAGGATCAAATTATTTCCATGATTTCAGCAAAAATCGAGTATATTTAAGGGGAGAATTATCTCTTAGGATTATTGGAGGGCTTAATATCAATTTAAACGGCAGTTATTCAAGAATTCACGACCAGCTCTCTTTAGCCAGAAGCGACGCTACTTTTGAAGAAATCCTCTTACGTCGCAAAGAAATTGCCACCACTTATAATTACTATTTTTCAGTCGGATTAAGCTATACCTTTGGATCTACTAAGAGCAAAGTTGTAAATCCACGCTTTGGAACAGGGGGCCAAGGGATCAGCATCATGTTTTAAAAAGCTCCTGCATAATGCTTGTGTTAGTCGTTCTGCTTCCAGACTACCCGGTAACGCTTAGCCGTTCTGAATCCGGTTTCTTCATCGGTTTCAAGAGTGTAAACCTTGTTATCTTTGAAAATCTGCGGACGAATATCGCTCCAAATGCGGGCTTCATATAAGCCTTCGGGATTGAAGATATCATAAGCCAGATATGTACGTTCTTCCTGCTTTTTCTTCTCAAAGGTTTCCACCCAAAGGTTACCTTGGTCGTCCACAAGCATACGTTCGCTAGGACCTCCATTCCAGTACCAATAGGCGTCCGTCAGGAAAAAACTTCATAGGACCTATGCTTTGAAATTCCCCAGGCCCTTCACCTTGTTGGCCTATTGACTTAACTAAAGTTCCGTCTGGAGAAAAGACCTTTATAGAAAAATCCTGGCTGTCAAAGATGCCGATATTTCTCTCTGAATCAATGGTGATTCGGGAAGGCTTGAACAGGCAAAGTAAATTTTATTCTTCCAAGTGACAGGAAATCCAAATTGTCAGACATAAGGATTGTAAAATAATTTAGATATTGCTATTGTATTTTTGTTTATTAAGCATCATATTTTAGGGCATCAATAAATTTAGGCCTAATGCGGCTGTATTTTTTTCAAAATCCAGCATGCAGTACAGCCATTGTTAGATGGAAGGAGAAAACTGATATGGATAAAAGAAAACGTTCACTTGCTAAATCCATTTCTTGGAGGATTGCTGGGATTATCCTCTTGGGAATTATAGCATACGCAGTAACAGGCAACTTAAAGGAAATGACCATAATTACTATTATATTTCATAGTATTCGCTTGGTTTTATACTACTTTCATGAACGTTTGTGGGAGCAGATTTCCTGGGGTAAGATTAAACATCCTTTGGCTGAATTGCCAGTAAACAAGAAATTAACAAGAGAAGATTTTAATATCATCAAAGAAAAGTTAAAGACACTTGGATATCTGGATTAGTCAAGATTAGTAGTCTTTCGATGCTCAAATAAATCATGAAGAAAACGAAAAACCTGTAGGCTTTTAGTAGTTCTTGAAAAGATAAACTCTACCGAATAATGAGAAAAAAATTCCTTAAAAAAATACAGAAATTAGTAGATAAGTCCAAAGTAATCCCTATTGATGATACTTCTAAAATTATTTTTTTCAGCGACTGCCATCGCGGCTATGGAGACCATGCCGATGATTTTGCTCACAACCAACTGATTTTCATAACTGCTCTTAAGCACTATGACAACAAAGGATATATATACATTGAACTCGGTGACGGCGATGAGTTATGGGAAAATAATAACTTTAATAGAATAAAAGAGAATTACCGGACAATATATGAGCTTTTTGATAAGTTCCACCT
>JAUWTR010000204.1 GCA_030614645.1 Candidatus Aminicenantota bacterium | reverse complement strand
TCTGCATAATACAGCCAGAGCGCCTTATACTCTTTTGGGGAGAGTTTTCTTGCCAATATCCACAGATTTTGGGATTCTTGCTTCTGGATAACAATTTCCTGCGGATCCTGGGAGGATACCATTGGAACCAAAGAAGGTTTTTTTGTTTTATTTGCCCGGTAAAGGCTTACAGCCTGCCGGGCCGCGATCGTATACAGCCAGGTAGAAAATTTTCGTTTCGGATCGAAACGGCCAATATTACAGAAGGCTTTGATAAAGGTTTCCTGGATAAGGTCTTCAACATTTTGATCTGATGCGGTTCTATGCCGGAGAAAATAAAACAGCCTGGGGCTGTATCTGGAGATAAGTTCTTCGAATGAAGAACGAGAGCCAGCAGCAGTATCTGCTGCGAGCTCTTCATCTGATAAATCTTTAAGTATTATGACCTTATCCATTATCCATTTGATTAAAAACTTAAAAAAATGAATTCCCTTTTACCTTTCCTAATAGGATATTTACAAGATCATCAGTTGGATAGACCAATTCGATTTGGACTTTGTTTTTTTTGGTTGATATTACTATGTCTTTTGGAATCCTCAACGCTGAATCTTCTTCTGACAGATGCATGTTGGCTAATGCGATCAGCCCTTTGATAGCATTCTCAATATTGTTCGCATCCTCTATAGTATCAACCATAAAATCAAGTCTTAAGTCAAGATTTTCCTTCACCTCTGCAAGTGTAAGGAGGGCAGATTTCATTTTTTTAAAGACAAATACTTTAGTTTCTCCTTTTGCTATAGCGGAAATATCTTTGACCATAGCTGAAAAAAAGGCATTGGAGGGAACCTTTTTCAGGTATGCCATAAGGGAAGAGGAAGAGATATCAGCTTTTTTTCCTGAAATGACATCCAATACTCTCATTAAAGCATTTTTATTCTGGGCGATTAGGGCAAGATCATCCACAAAAGCACCAAATTCATCATTATCCCAATTGTGGAGGGTGTATTTACCATAAGGAATTTCCTGGTGGGAATCTTCCATTCCCAAAAGGCCAAGCAGGAAGTCCTGGTTGAAATTCCCTTTAAGACATACAACTATATCATTTTCATCTTTCCCTAACCCGATCGCTGTGACACCTTCGATATCATTTAAAAGGTCCATTTTGAATTGTTTCTGAAAATGGCCGATCTTATCCTTTAGTCCCAAAGCATCGATCTCGTTTAAAATAATATCGCCTAAACGAGAAGCTTTAAACTTTATTAGATCAACATGAACTACCCACAATGCTTCGGCCGGAACAATCGATTTTTGCAGAGAAGAAGCTTTTAGTTCACAACAAAATATAAAGACCAGCAAGACCGTTAAAAATAAGACAACTGCTTTTTTCATATGATTTCTCCTTTTAAAACATGGTTTTCTTTATTCACTCTCTTATACGCAGTAACTGTTAAAATGTTACACAGAATTATTCATAAAAAATGTCGAATTTTGTATTGACGAAAGATGCTTTTTCTATATATAGTTATCAACAGAGAATAAAATCAGGCTATAAATTTTTAGGAGAAATCAATTGTGGGAAGTCTTAATTGACTTATTATTGGAATTTTTAGTGTTTCTGGGTATTAAGAAAAAAAAGAAGGAAGAACCAACTTCCCTTAAAATAAATGATTCCTCTCACAAAAAGGAAACTTCCGGGGAAATTCCACACCAAACTGTATCCGTTTGTTCTGGCTGCCAGCGTATAGTCAAACTAGATGCTGTTTATGAACTTGGAAAGACCTGGTGTAAAGATTGCTATAAAACACATGTCTTAAAAGTAAAATCATAAAGAGGTATCATACATATGGTTCAGGAAAATTTAAAAATCCGGTCACTAAACTTAAGCTCTTCAATATTTTTAAGGACATCAGCTCCGTCCCGGTCTTCTTTGTTATCTATGATAGTATAATATCCTTCTTTTTTTGTAATCGTATATTCAGAGTAAGCTCCGAAGAAAACAGCTGTATCTTTTCCCTCTCCCCCGTCAAGAGTATCATTGCCAGCTCCTCCTGTCAGCAAATTATCGCCTTTGTTCCCGGTCAGTTTATTGCCGTAGGCATTGCCAATAAGCTCAGCATTATTGCTTCCAGCCAAAGTTACATTAATAAGATGCTGGGATTTGTAGGGATAAACCAATGACTCATCAAAGGCAAGGGAAAAAGTCCCTTCAAAATCCTCAGGAAGAATGGGCGTATAGGTCAGGTAAGGGTGAAAAAATTTGTTAAACAAAGCATATCCTAAAGGATCCTGGTTTTTAAGTTTTTCACGGCTGTTGGCAAAATAACGGCCGAAATGAGATGTGTTATCAGGAACGTCTTCAGGGCCGATATCTCTGCCTTCATATTTTTTCGGCCTTACAGTCCACAGGTCAAGGTAATTGTCTATAAGCACTCCGACATATTCATTGGGATGCTCCTGGGGCTCATCTTCCGGCCAGGCCTTCCACCCTTTTTCAGCAGCCCTATCATTGGCTTGCCGCATCTCAGCTACCATATCAGGGAGCAAGAGCTTAACACCATTGTCATGGACCAGATGCCAGATCTCTTCATAAGCAGCATCCCGGGTTATATGGTTCATATAATCTTCATTACCTTCTGCCGGGCATTCATTGGCTCGCAGGTCCTGCATGCTGAGATCTACCTCCCGCAACGGAGTGTCAAAAGCTTTTTCCAACTCTTCAGGAGTGTTAAACAATACCATAGTAGCTTTTCTGTCTGCCATATTATTCGCTATAATAGATTTATCGCTGCCGTATTCAGAACCTTGAAAATCTTCAAGCAAATACCTCAGGACATTGCGGGCATGGGCGATCTGAACATCAGTCCAGGCTTCCTGGGCCAGAAAATGGATAGGCTTTCCATTGGGAGCGAGGATCTTTGTATATTTAACAAAAATATCAGAAATTGCAGAGGGAACATTATCCGGAAGAGTTACTATACCATTGGGAGAGCCTGATATATCGATCTCTGGCAAGGTAACAGCCTCTACTTCTCCAGTAGGTTTTTCCTGCTTTGTGCAGGCACAAAAGGCCATCAATACTAGAATTAAACCAAAAACACCTAATTTTTTCATAACTCCTCCTTTATATACCTTAGGAAAATTATACTACAGGAGATTTTTATCTTTTTCAAATACTACCAGGAGCTGTACTGATCACCAACAATGCATTAGCGACAGGCCGCGGCCCGGTGGGATCTGAGGGATGGTTAACGATCTTGTTACAGATGACTAAAGTAGAGGAGCCGCCACCGTCAAGATTAAGGGCTTCGTAACAGCCGAACTCCAGCATAAGCCCAGCTAATTCATAAAGATCCATTCCCCGGCTGTATCCAGGCTGACGCCCGTCGACTACAGCCATGACCAAAAAACGTTTATCCCGTGAATATCCAACCGCAGTACGAGGATGTTTTTCTGTATCAAATCCCTCCCGCTGACCTTCCTTTTTACATTCGACTGATACTTTGCCAGAGCGTAAGATCCGCGGCCCCCCACTTACAGCATTATAGATATTGATAGTATCCGGTTTAATCGAAATATCTAAAGTCAATTTTTGTCCTGGGCTTAACTTATTCATAATATTAAGAAAATCCCATCCGAGCGACAGCACCCATTTGCCACGGGGAATTATATTCCGCCTCGGCAAAGAACATACTCTACCAACTGTAATATCAAACCTCTCCTGAGGTCAAAAAGAATTGCCATTAGGGTTGATCAAAACTGCTTTTCCGTCAGTCATCGACCCTGTCGTATTTCCATAAAGACCTGTGTAGAGAACAACATTGCTATCATTCCGTGGTCTATTAATCAATAAATTACTAATTTCTGTACCATCCGGTGCTGAGGCCGTCACTTTATCTCTAAAAACAGCAATAAGGGGCTTATTATTTTCACTAAAAGCAATCCCTGCCCAGCCACGAGAGGACCTGGATAATTGACCGCGATTTACAGTCAAACCACTGGGAGCTGTCACATAAAAGTAGTCGGCATTGACTGCTCCAACAACCTGGTGGTGCGGCCTTGTTTTTCGTTGAGACATATCAAGCACAGTTTCCCGGCCGGTGAGTGAATCATGTGCAAGTACTGAATCTATCTTAATGTGCTCATTACTCAAGTCGACCTTAAGAACATAGATCCCCAGGCGCTGATCAGGATCAAAGACCTCTATAAATGTACATCCCGGCCCTACAGATTTTTCAGTAACTTTCCGCTCTGCCTGAGCAAGATTAAATATAGATAAAACAACAAGAAAACACTGAATAAACTTGAACAGAAAGGGCCTGAGTTTATTTTTCAATCAATCCCTCTGTACTATTCATTCCCCTCTAATTTCCCCGGTAGGGAATGCCTTTAATTATCCAATCCGGGCCTGGTTTACCTTTCAGATAATAGTCAAAATATTCTTTCATCTTCTTGA
>JAUWTR010000310.1 GCA_030614645.1 Candidatus Aminicenantota bacterium | reverse complement strand
TCTATATATCGAAAAGATTTCCCTTTGGATACTTTATAAAGAGGTGGTCGAGCAACATACATATGCCCGTGCTCAATAATTTTAGGCATCTGCCGGTAGAAAAAGGTCAGAAGCAGGGTCCGGATATGAGAACCGTCTACATCAGCATCAGTCATGATGATCACTTTATGATAACGGAGTTTTTCCAGGTTAAAATCACTCTGTTCGACCCCTGTTCCCAAGGCGGAGATCATATACCCGATCTCATCACTTTTAATGATCCTGTCAAATCTGGCTTTTTCCACATTCAGGATCTTTCCTTTTAAGGGCAGAATAGCTTGAAAACGACGATCACGCGCCTGCTTAGCAGAACCTCCGGCAGAATCCCCCTCGACTAAGAATATCTCACAGCCGGCTGGGTCTCTTTCCTGACAATCAGCCAGCTTTCCAGGAAGCGAAGTCGACTCTAGCACTCCTTTCCGGCGCGCTAATTCCCTTGCTTTCCGGGCCGCCTCCCTTGCCAGGGTTGCATCCATCATTTTTTGCACCAGCTTCCTGGTTATAGAGGGATGCTCTTCAAAATAAATCGAGAGCTGCTCATTCACCATAGATTCTACAATTCCCTTAACATCACTGTTTCCCAATTTGGTTTTAGTCTGCCCTTCAAACTGGGGATCCTTAAGTTTTAAGCTTAAAACCGCACACAATCCTTCGCGGGTATCATCTCCGCCGATGTTCTGCTTTAAATCTTTTTTTAGCTTGTTAGCGCCAGCATAGCTGTTTATCGATCTGGTCAAGGCGGCCTTGAATCCGCTTAAGTGGGTTCCCCCTTCAGTAGTGTTGATATTGTTTACAAATGAAAAAATAGTTTCAGAATACCCTGTATGATACTGGAGGGCCATCTCGACAATAACATCATCCTTTACAGCTTTAAAGTAGATAGGTTTGGGATTCAAAGGAGTCTTATTCTGGTTGAGATATTGAATAAATTCCTTTATCCCTCCACTATACTGAAAATCATGCCTTTCATCCGTCCTATCATCAGTAATGGAGATCTTCAATCCCTTGTTCAAAAAAGAAAGCTCTCGCAGTCTTTTACTTAAAATCTCATAGCTAAAATCTACTTCCGGAAATATCTTTTCATCAGGTTGAAAAGTAATTTTTGTCCCGGTTTTCTTGGTCTTGCCTATTAGCACAAGCTTAGTAACGGGCTTCCCTCTCTCATAACTCTGGGAATAAACCTTATTGCCTCTTTTGATCTCCATTTCAAGCTTCTGGGAAAGGGCATTAACAACAGAAACCCCTACTCCGTGCAGCCCACCTGATACCTTATATGACTTGTTGTCAAATTTTCCTCCCGCATGAAGGGTCGTCATTACTATCTCAGCAGCAGGTTTTTTGAATTTTTTATGTCTTTCTACTGGGATACCGCGGCCATCATCAACAACCGTGACACGGTGATCTTCATGAATAGTGACTTCCACTTTGGAACAATATCCGGCAAGGGCCTCATCAATACTGTTATCCACTACTTCATAGACAAGATGATGCAGGCCCTCAGGCCCTGTACTGCCTATATACATAGCCGGCCGTTTACGGACAGCCTCCAAACCCTTAAGTACTTTAATACTATCAGCTGTATATTTTGTCTTTGTCATTTTCTCACAAATAATGAAAATCGGAGGGTTAAGGAGGAAGGATTTTCACATAACCCAACAGGCATTTTTTCCTATAAAATTATACCTCAAA
Source organism: Candidatus Aminicenantota bacterium (assembly GCA_030614645.1). GTDB lineage: Bacteria > Acidobacteriota > Aminicenantia > Aminicenantales > Aminicenantaceae > JAUVXM01. The sequence continues at coordinate 1,516 of JAUWTR010000310.1, read as the reverse complement.
ACAGTTCTTTTTGTAAAGAAATATCTCAGAAATAATATATTCAAATATACTACATATTGTATAGAAAAAAGAAAGGCTATACGACATACATTGTGCCCAATTATTCTCTATTTTACACGGATTTTCACTGGAAGCAGATTTTTGCTATAATCAAATAAAAAGAAAAAATAGATGCCTACAAACCTGCCTCCTCAATATTTTGATATCGAAAAAAAACTCAAAACCATAAATGACCCCCACGAAAAGATCGCAATAATGGAGGAACTGCTTTCCATTATCCCAAAGCACAAAGGAACCGAAAAACTTCAGGCATTATATAAAACAAAAATAGCCAAATTAAAAACCAAAATAGAGAAGAAACCTACAAAAGCCAAACACGCAGCCTCCTTCCACATCAATAGCGCGGGTGCCGGACAAGTCGTTCTAATAGGACCGCCCAATTGCGGAAAATCCACGCTTATCCGTTCTCTTACAAATGCCACGCCTGAAATCGGTGACTATCCTTTCACCACTCATACTGCTTTGCCAGCCATGTTGAAATACAAAGATATCCAAATCCAGCTAGTAGATATTCCCCCGGTAACCCCAGATTATTTTGAATACTGGCAAGCAGAGATCATAAAAAACGCAGATGCTGCCCTTATCATTGTTGACTTAGGCAAGCCTAACGGAGCACTTGATTTCCTGGGACTTTTGGAAAAACTTAAAGAGAAAAATATTGAAATCATTCCAGAAAAAAAGAAAGTATCAAATGATAATGGAAACATAAAAAAAAGAGCATTGATCCTGGCAAATAAATCAGATCTCCCCAATGCTGAAAATAATTTGAAATTGCTAAAAGAGATTTTAGAGCCCGGTTTTGAAGTAATATTGATATCAGCCGCCCGGATGGACAACCTGAAAGAACTAATAAATAGAATATTCCTTTTGCTCGATGTCCTGCGTGTTTACAGCAAAACACCGGGAAAAAAGGCATCTCTTGATGAGCCTTATGTTTTTAAAAAAGGAAGCACCCTCTTAGACATGGCAAAAAGTGTGCATAGGGATTTCGCTAAAAAATTAAAATTCGCACGACTCTGGAGCAAAAATCAATACAATGGTCAAAAAATCAACCGTGACTATATACTGCAGGACGGAGACATAATCGAATTACACCTTTAAAAACAGTATAAGCCTTTACTCAACACCTATTTACAGCTATAATTGAGCGGAAATTATCGGGGCGTAGCGTAGCCTGGTAGCGCACAGCGTTCGGGACGCTGGGGTCGTGGGTTCGAATCCCACCGCCCCGATCATTTGCAATCATCTGTCAGTTAAAAAAAAGTCCTATAAAAACAATATTAGACGCGAATCTACACGGATAAGGCTAAGAAGCTTTTTGTTTTTCCCATTCACACTCAACGCAATAAACCCAATACATGCACGTCAATAGACGACAAGATACGACAAGATGCGACATTTAGCTCTGTTTTATTGACAGAGTTTGAGCTCAGCTTTATTTTATTATTGTCAGCAC
>JAUWTR010000369.1 GCA_030614645.1 Candidatus Aminicenantota bacterium | reverse complement strand
TTTCCGGAAGGGAGCCGGGGGGACGGATTAATTTCTCTGAGGCCCGCGTGGATGCGGGCGACAGCCGGAAGAGGGGCACAGCAAAAATTCCGGTCAGGGAGGCTAGGATTATCTTGCGGCGGGATAAATCGATGGATTTGATTTTTTCTGGAGCGGGTTTTAGGGGAAAAGTAATAGCATTGGTAGGACAGATGGCACTGCAGGTGAAACAGTAGTCGCATTCGGAACTCTTCCAGTTTTTGTTGGGATAGGGATTGGCCTGAGTCTGACATTGGCGGGAGCAAAGATTGCATTCGGTACATTTATCTAGGTCAATCTTTAGCTTCAAGATATTCCATCTTGCTGCCAATCCCAGGAATGCGCCCAGGGGGCACAGATAGCGACACCAGAATCTTTCCCGGAATATGTTTAAAAAGACCAGGCCTAAAAAAATCACTCCAATAATAAATCCCTGGACAAAAGTGGCATTGATGTCCAGGGTCTCAAAGAATTGAAACAGGCTGTCCCCAAGCGAGTAGAACTCTACTTTGTAAATCAATGCGATCAGGCTAGATATGACGTGGCTTACACCCGGCATAACACTTACTGTAAATGAACGATAGAGCAGGGAAAAGGGGTCCAGCCAGCCTACCAAATTTAAGGAAAACAAACTGCCGGCAAGAATAACAGCTAGCAAGTAATATTTCCAAGCAATATGGTTGTCTTTATAGATTTTTGTTTTCAGTAGCTTGGTTTTTTTAAATAGAAAGGAAAAAAATTGATGGAAAGAGCCCAGAGGGCAGATCCAGCCACAGAAAAAACGCCCGGCTATAAAAGTTAAAACCAGGGTAATCGCAGCTAAAATAAAAGAAGCAAAAAAAACGCGGGAAGCAATTGAAGTAGTAAGTGCAAGCAGGGGGTCAAAATGAAAAAAAATCTCTACTCTACCGATATAATCTCCTCCCGGGAAACGGGTGCCCAGCAAGAGATAAAAGAAGAGGCTGAAAAAGAGCAGTTGGCTGATTATCCGCAGGATCTGGGTCAGGCGGTATTTTTTAGATCGTTCTTTTTTCAATCTTAATTTTCTCCAGGTCCATTATGCCCAGCCCCCTTTCTACGGCAAGCTGCAGAAAGCGCATTTCTTCAGGTTTGATATCGAAAAATGTGGTACCCATAGCATCTACTGCCACATAATCTACTCCTGCAACGACGGTTTTAAAGAGTTTAGTGTCTGAGAGCCGTCCTCCCTGGGGGCCGTTTCGATGGAGGATACGGTATGCGTCCAGAACCGTAAGGATCGGTTTGAAAAAGGCAGCCAAGTCGACCATGGCGTAATCGAGCCCCTGGTGAAGCGCGTTGCGGTTCCCTCCTAGGGCACCAAGCCAATTCTTCATCCCTAAAGTTAAGCGTGATAAACTGTGGTGCTTGGCTATAGGCACATTTATTAACTTATCCGTTTCGATAAAATCACGGTAGACTTCCCATTCTTTCAGTTTTTCACCATTAAGGGGGATTTTCTTTAATTTATACTCATTGGGAAAGGGGACTTTAGCACCTGCATCTTTAGCTGCTTTTGCTATTCCTGAGCGGACATATGTTCTGCGGGCTGGATTACAGGGGTTGTCCATGACTTTTACTTCTTTAGCTCCAGCTTCCAGGCACAGCTCTACAATAGTTTTTACCACTTCCGGGTTAGTGCAGGCCGCCTGCTCTGGCTTTCTATCCCACCCGATATTAGGTTTTACCAGAACCCTGTCTCCATTCGAGATGAACCGATTCATTCCCCCCAGGGCAGAGATTGCTTCCTTGGTGATTAGCGAGGGAGACTCGCCCTTGATTACAGCTAGATCCGGCCTGCTTGGGGTTTGAGCAAAAATGTTGGGCTTAATATTGAGAGCCAGGCTCCCAACCGCAATGTTTTTTAAGAAATTTCTTCTTCTCATTGTTTTATCCTTTTCCTAAAGAGTTAATATATTCTGTTATTCCGTTAAAAATACCTTGGGCTATTTTCTGGCGGTATTTAGAAGTCTTTAGCCTGGCCTCTTCCTTTTGGTTGCTTAGATGGGAAACTTCGACCAGAATTGAGGGCATTTCTCCCCCGATAAGCACCCAGAAAGGGCCTCCCTTTACTCCCAGGTCTTTAACACCGGTATATGATTTATTTAAAGAGGCCATCAGGTTTTTCTGAATTTTTTGCGAGAGTTCCTTTGACTCTCGTATTTTACTGTTACGGGTGATCTTCTGGATGATGTCTTTCATTTCGCTTATGTTTTTAGTAGAAGTGGCGTTTTCCCGAGCGGCAGTAGCCATTACCGAAGAGTCGGTGCTGAAGTTTAAGAAATAGGTCCGTACTCCAGAGTAATTTTTTCGGGGGTTGGAATTAGCATGGATGGAAATAAAAATATCTCCTTGTTTCTGATTGGCTATGACCGGGCGGTTTTCAACCGGGATATAGATATCCGACTCACGGGTCATAGTCACTTCAAGGTCGGTTTGGGTGGTCAAAATTTTTTTAAGGCGGGTTGATATATCCAGCACAATCTCTTTCTCTAAGGTTCCTTTTTTGCCGATACATCCAGGATCACGGCCGCCATGCCCCGAATCGATGACTATTCTTCTGATTCCCAAGCCCAGCTGACGGGCCATGCTGTAGCCGGATTTTGTGGGCTTTGCAGGCTGAGAAACTTTTCCTGAAGGAGAGGTTGAAGCAGGCGTTTTTGGGTAGATGTCGATGACGACTCGGAAAGGATC
>JAUWTR010000390.1 GCA_030614645.1 Candidatus Aminicenantota bacterium | reverse complement strand
GATTCTATTCGTTTTCTGCATTGTTTTTTCTGTAAAAAATCTCATATTTTTCCCTTCAATAATTTTCATGACATATGCTTTATCACCCTAATATAACCATAAATACAGGATGTATAGGCATTTTTTATAAATAGTCCAGGAAATGATGTATCACAGATTCTGGGATTAGTCCAGCAAAAGCGACCACCGGTCATAATGGAGGGCAGTTGACCATTTTTCTAGACAGGTGAACCTGATTACCGGGTCTGTGTACCCAATAAAAAGATTGGCATAAAGCTTGCAGTTAATAATTTACTAACCATGGTAATTAAACATCATCTAAACTGGATTATTCACGAATCCAGTTTAAAAATGGAGACAAGATAATGAAAAAAATGAAAGTGACTGGAATCTTGGTTCTACTTTTTGTTTTGCTCACCTCGTTTGGATTTTCTCAATCTCGATTTCAGACTGGGATGTATTTTGCTATGGGATATCCTCAGAATGAATTCAAAGAAAATGTCGATAATATAAACTACGGTGCTTCCGGATATTTCACGTACCGGCTGCCCAATTCTCCCCTATCAGTGGGATTATCCTTCAGTTATTTAATGTACGGACACGAGAGCCGGGAGGAGCCCTTCGGCCCATATGTGCCTGAGGTTTGGGTCGATGTCAACACGACCAATGCTATGATTTTGGGTCACTTTCTTTTGCGTTTGCAGCCTCCCGCGGGGCGGCTTCGTCCTTATCTTGATGGGCTTTTCGGATTCAAACTGTTAACCACTGATACCCGAGTGAGAAGCCAGGATGCCCTGGATGATGAAACTATTGCCTCATCCAATCACCTAAGAGACACGGCTTTAAGTTTTGGTGCTGGAGCTGGTGTTATGATTTGCGTTTACGCCTCCCCCCGCCGTCCTAACCGACCCCGCGACTTTGCTATTTATGTAGACTTGGGCGCCCGCTATCTAAAAGGGGGAAATACGGAATATATGATCGACGGATCGTTGATCAGTGAAGGCGATGATTTAATATTGGAAGTATATGAATCCACCACTGATATCATTACACTGCATTTCGGTGTCTCTTTCTCCTTCTAATTATTCATAAAAAAGATCGAAACAAATAGAGTTTAAAGAAGAACAAGATGTTGTCATGATTATACAGAAAACTACAATATAATTATCATTTGGGATATCCTTCAATTCTATTTTCGACCTTTTTTACCTTTCAGGCGAGCCGATCTCACTGTACCTACTTCGTTACGGCGGGATCGTAGTAAAATACTACGACTTCACCCGCCAAGCCTCGTAACTACAGCAATCTCAACTCGTGAATAATTCAAGTTTGAATTTCGATAATCATTTCGTGAATAATCAAAAAATTTCTTAGCAGACGGTGACTTCTAGGCCGGATGTGCTGATCTCAAAGGAAAAAAATCTTGCTAAAGAATTAGGAGGATTTTTCTCCAATAATTCACGGACAGCGCCAGCGTCCCGTAGAGATTTACATACGATCAGAAGGAATCCTCCTCCACCTGCTCCTAGAAGCTTGGCACCGTATATGAATGGCCTCAGTTTTCTCAGGATATCTTCAATAACAAGGGTGGAAGAATCCGGATCGATCTTTTTATTCAGATTCCAGGCTAGATCGATCAATTCTCCAAATTTTTGGATGTCTTTGCCAGACATGGCATCGGAGATCATGGGGGCTATCTGATGCAGTTCGCCGAGTGTGGTCAGACAAGACCGGCTGCGGTCAAGATAACTTCCCACCACATGCCGCAGAATATTTTTGGCCAGACGCCTTATTCCCGTGTAATACAGAAGGGTTTGACCCTGGTTGACCGCGGGATCCAGTACATCAGAAGGGATATAATGGATTTGAGGATCAGGAACCATTCCCGGCATAGTACGGATGATCTTTCCCCCTCCAACACTCCCCCCGACCTGGTCCTGCCATCCTCCCCCGGTCGTGAGCTCCTGCTCAAGCTGGAGAACTCTATGAAACAATTCCCGTGAAGTTAATTTTATTCCAAAAAGTCGGCTGATCACCGATATAAGCACGGCTCCCATGATACTCGATGTACCCAGACCGCTTCCACTGGGAATGGCGACCAGGGTTGTCAGCTCGATCCCACCGCCGAAAGCTTTAAGCATGCTTTTCAAATTCTTGCAATTTTTTGGCCATAATGCTTTTTCCGGAGAAAATCCGGATAGAATCAGGGAGGCCTTTGCCAGTCCGAAATGGCTGGTGGCTTTGCGGTAATCCAAAAGCTCATCCAATTCAGTGATGGTAATAAATGCCCCATGATCTATGGATGTGATGCGGATCTCCGGTTGTTTGATGCACCGGGCGTAAGCATGAATGGGAGGCTGCCCATTAAGGTTTACCGCGGCATTTATAACACATCCTCCCCTTTCTAAGGCATAGGGGGGTGTGTCTGTCCAACCTCCTCCAAGGTCTAGTCGGGCTGGGGCTCTCCCCCATACTATTTCATCACTGCGAAGAGCATTGAAGGGATAGTTCTTCACTTTTTCCTGGCTTAAAACGATGCTCTGGCTGAGGTTTT
>JAUWTR010000015.1 GCA_030614645.1 Candidatus Aminicenantota bacterium | reverse complement strand
GGAGATGTCAAGTGGCGCGGCTTCGGGACCATACCAGAAGGCGGCCTGCTTCTGAGAGAGGAATTTGCCCATCGGGATGCCGGCATATTGTTCCCAATAGAGGTGAAACCTGCCCGGGAGCCGGCCGGCTGCCGCTGTGGTGAAGTGCTGCAGGGAAAGATCTCCCCTCCCCAGTGTGAATTGTTCGGGAAAAAGTGCAATCCGGATTCTCCTTATGGCCCCTGTATGGTATCATTTGAGGGCGCATGCCTGGCATATTATAAATACAGGTAACAGTATGAAAGATAGAATCAGCCTTGAGATCGGAAGCGGTGGAAAACTTATGCGGGATTTTATCGAAAAGTACATTATCAGTAATTTCAACAATTCTTATCTCAGTGACCTCTCCGATTCAGCTCATCTACCTCAGAATATTGCTTTTACAACAGACAGCTATGTGGTCGACCCTATATTCTTTCCAGGTGGAGATATCGGCACTCTTTGCGTCAATGGGACAGTAAATGACCTGATAGTCTCAGGGGCAAAGCCTAAGTTTTTATCGCTTGCACTTATCCTAGAGGAAGGACTGGAAACAGAATCCCTGAGAAAGATCTTATATTCCATAAAAATCTATGCTGAACAAGCTGGAGTTCTAATAACAACCGGAGACACAAAAGTAGTAAGGCGCGGCCAGGGAGATAAAATATTTATTAACACTGCCGGAGTAGGAAATATTATTGCCCGGCCCTCTCTCGAGAATATCAAGCCTGGAGATAAAGTCTTAGTCACAGGTACCCTGGGAGAACACAGCCTGGCTGTAATGCTGGCCAGAGGTGAGTTCGGCCTTGAGACTGAAGCGGAAAGTGATTGTGCTCCTTTAAACTTTCTTCTCTCCAGCTGGGAAAAAGGTGCTATGTGGATGCGGGATATAACCCGGGGCGGGTTGGCTACTGTGCTTTCTGAGCTTGCAGAAAAAATCTCTTATTCAGTTGTTATAGAAGAGGGAAATATCCCTCTATCACAGGCTGTCAGAGGGGCAACAGAGCTTTTGGGAATAGACCCGCTATATCTTGCCTGTGAAGGCCGGGCCCTTATTGTGATGCCTGAGGATAAAGCTGACAAAATACTTTCTGAGATAAAAAAAGATAAACTGGGAATACAAGCTGCAGTCATAGGACAGGTCGATAATAAGATTGGAAAGCCTGGTGAGCTGCTGCTGGAAACAGCATCCGGCGGCCTACGTCTGCTGGAGCCATTGACATCTGAACTGCTACCGCGCATCTGCTAACAAATTTTTCACTGATAGGTGTACTGCTAAGTTGTTACATTGTTAAAAACCAGTAAATAGAAAATGTTAAATAGCAAAAAAACAATTTCCTTAGCTGTAATCCCTATCCTTTTTTCTACAGCTGTTTTTATTACCTGCACAAAATCTTCCTCAAATAAAACCGAACCTAAAGCTGAATATTCCGCTCTTATCCTAACTGGGAAAAAGAAACTTTCTGCAACGGAAGGCTCCAGAGTAAAAATTCAATTCAGTATAAAGAATACCGGGACAGACCCCTGGCATTCAAAAGATAAGCACCCTTGTTTATTCTCCTATCATCTCCAGAAAATAAATGGGGAAACAATCCAATATGACAACCGCAGATTTACTCTGCCAGGGAAAGTTATTCCCGGGCAAAATATTGACCTTCCCATTATATTACGCATTCCTATCAAAGCCGGAGATTACATCCTCGAATTCGACATGCTGCGGGAAGGAGCCGCGTGGTTTAAAGATTATGGGTCAAAAACTGCAAAGATCAGCTTACATGTTAAAGAAATAAAATGGCCGGATGAGGAAAATAAAACCGGTTTGGAATACGGAAAGTATACGCATTTCTCCTCCAGTGTTGAGGAGATAAACCAGCTCTATAAACTCATTCGACTCACTTTAGAGCAAAATGAAGTCGAATTTAAGGGCAGATCAGGCCGTGTCTATGGTTTTTCCCCAGGAAAGGACTATCCTCAAATCTGGCTGCGGGATGCAAATACAATAATCCCTGCATCACAGTATTTCTATGATTTACCCTATCTTAGTTCCTGGATGGAAGAACATCTCTATTTTCAGGAGGAAAACGGAGCTCTGCAAGATTGGATCAATGCCGCCGGACAATCAGACAAAAACACCACTGAAACCGACCAGGAAGCAAGTGCTGTCCAGTCAGCCTTTCAGTTATATCAGCTTATAGGCAGTGATTGGTTGGGGAAAAAAGTGAAGGGACAAAGAATTATAGACCGGTTGGAAGCGGCCCTTTATTATGTCCTGCACAACCGCTTCAATAAGGAGCTGGGGCTTACTATCGGCGCCCACACTGCAGACTGGGGAGATGTTGACCTTATAGATAAAGATCAAGAAGCTGTATATGTGGATGAGAAGACCCATTGGACAGCTGATATCTACGACCAAGCCATGTTCTTCAAAGCCTGCAAAGAGCTGGCAGAAATATTTTCTTCTTTAAACGAAAAAGATAAAACTGAGTATTGGCGCAAGCAGGCCGATTCCATCCGGCAAAACACAAATGAATTATTATGGCAGGAGAAAAAAGGCTTTTATAAAATACATATTCACCTGGATTCCATCCAGCATAACTTTGACGAGAATGATATTTTTGCTTTAGGAGGCAATACAATTGCTATACTTTCCGGCCTGGCAGATGATAAAAAATGCCGCAAGATAATCACTACCGCCCTCCAGCGGCAGAAACAATTTGGCGTGTCCACAATAAGCGGGACTTTACTTCCCCCCTACCCGGAAAATTTCTTCCCTCACCCGCTGCTGGATACCCCCTACAAATACCAGAACGGTGCTCAATGGGATTGGTTCGGAGGAAGAATGGTTTATGCCATGTTTGAATACGGAGACAGCTTTAAGGCCCAAGAGAAGCTACTTGAGATAATAAAAAAGAACATAGCCAACAAGGGATTCTTTGAATGGGACGACCGTAAAGGGACCAGCAGAGGCAGTGATATCTACTGCGGTAATGCCGGAAGTATGAGCAAAGCAGTTATAGAGGGGTATTTTGGCATTAAACTGAAAAAAGATTCTTTATCCATAGAACCTAAATTAGGAACTGATTCAGGGAAAATCCATATATATCAGCCAGTAAATGATATTTTTGCGGCATCTGAATACATCTTTGACTCAGAAAAAAGCATCATTACTTTGAAGTACAACAGTAATTTTTCTGGCAAGGGATCGGTTAAAATTCTAATACCCCGGTCACTCACCCGGGATTATAACAAGCTGAAAGATACGATAAAGTTATATATCGATGGACAGCAACATGCCTTTCAAATCAAATCTAAGCATATTGATGTTTTAATTGAGTTTCAAACCGATTTTAAGCATCGAACCGCAGAAATTTCCTTTTCATCTCACCTTCCAATAGAGTAATACTCAAAACCAAGCTTGCGTACTTCTTCAGGTGCATAAATATTCCGCCCATCAATGAGGATAGGATTGGCCATGAGTTCTTTTATTTTTTTCAAGTCAAGGCAGCGGAATTCATCCCATTCCGTGATAATGAGTAAGGCATTAGTATCTTTTACAGCCTCATAAGGAGACTCTGCGTAAACCACCTTGTCAGACTCCGGGACTACTCTTTTCATATTGTCCATAGCCTTGGGGTCATATAGAAACAATTGGGCCCCTTCACTCTGAAGCGTATGGATAACACTTATACTAGGAGCATTGCGGATATCATCAGTTTCAGGTTTAAAAGCCAAGCCCAAGACCGCGATTTTTTTGCCTTTAAGGATCCACAGTGCTTTTTTAACTTTATCTACAAACTTTTTCACCCGGGAAATATTAACTTTATCCACTTCTTTCAACAGGTTAAGATCAACACCCAAATCCTCTCCGATCTTAACCAAGGCTCTAACATCCTTGGGAAAACAGGAGCCCCCATAGCCAATCCCAGCTTTAAGGAACTGCTTTCCGATGCGAGTATCAAGACCCATGCCCTTAGCTACAAGCTCTACATCTGCATCAGTTTTTTCACATAAATCCGAGATAAGATTTATAAATGAAATCTTCATTGCTAAAAAAGAATTTGAGGCATGTTTAATAAGTTCAGCAGTATCAATATTTGTTACTAAAATCCGATCTTGGAATTTTTTATATATCTTTGTCAGAATATCCCGGGCTTTATCCGTCTCCACTCCAATTATTATCCTTTCAGGCTCAAGAAAATCCTTCACTGCTGATCCTTCACGTAAAAACTCCGGGTTTGAAGCTACATCAAATTCATAGTCTTGCTTTTTATAAAGGCATATAATTCTCTTTATCCAGGAAGAAGTCTTTACCGGAACCGTACTTTTTTCCACAATAAGCTTGTAGTTGTTGAGATTTTCTGCAATCCGGCGCGAAACACTTTCTACAAAAGACATGTCCGCACTGCCATCTTCCTGCTGAGGCGTGTTTACACTAACAAAGAGAACGTCAGTAGAGCTAATAGTACAATCCAAATCGTGACTAAAAGTAAGATTTCCTGCTTTGAGATGCTTCTTTAATAATTCCTCAAGACCGGGCTCATAAATAGGAGCGATTCCCTGATTGGCTTTATCTATTTTTTCCGGAACAATGTCAGTACCAGTGACATTATGCCCTAATTCAGCCAGACCAACAGCCGTCACCATCCCAACATAACCAGTTCCAATGATTCCGATCTTCATTAGTCCATATACCCAAGAGCTTTAAGTCTCTCCTTTACTTTATCTTCATCTTCATTGGACAAGTTTCCCCCGCTATCTTTCAGAAATTTCTCCTCCAAGAGTTTAATCATATACTCATCAACTGATTTTGTTTCTGAACTGGCGATTTCCTCTTCAACTTTCTCATATAACGAAGTCGGAATAAATACTTTTTTCTTGCTTTTTGCCATTTTATTTCCTCCTCTCTATTCATAAAATATGTCGATACTCCCGAATACCGCAATTTCATCCCATTCACCATTCGCGATTCACCGCTTTATTCTATTCCGATACAACCTTTTATCCACACATCCAAGCATTGCATCCAGATCAGCTTCCTCTGTGCCCAGGAAATCATAGATCTTCCTAATATTTGGTTCCGGTTCAGACAATATAGCATTATAATCAACAAACAAGACCTCAACATCATCACGATTTCTTATCAGGTCCATAATCATATTATTCAGCTTGATAAACAGCTCTTTTGTTTCTGTACGGTTCTCATCTGTGATTTTTGCCATCTTCTCCATTGAATCCAAAATCTCCTCTATTTCTCTCTGTGAGTAGATTATCCTGTATTTCCCGGTAGGGAGAAACTTTAACCCATAAGCAGTTATCTTAATAAATTTTCCCCTATAGTCGGAAAAAGGGAAATCCTCATCCATTAGTTTGTTTATAATCTTGCCGCCTTCAAGCTCAAAATAGCCTTTGGGATTGTTATCATCCGGTGGCCGGGATTTTTTATCAATAGCCATAGGTGTTCCGCTCGCCTCCAGAATCTGCATAAGCATTGATGTGCCAGAACGTTCCAGGCCAGACACAATATAATTCACATCACTATTTAATTTCATAGTGTTTTCTCTTGAATTATTCATATAAAATATCTTTATATATGATACTAAGTGAAAGAAGAATAGTAAATAGAAGAAAGATAAAATTTCACGCTGAAGATGAAGCTGAGGGTATGGAAAGAAAAACCATTTTTTAATAAAAAAGCGGTAAAAAGAATCAGGTTAACTTGCCTGAACTATTCACAAGTCGAGGTTGCCGTAGATGCGAGGCGCAGGGGATGAAGCTGTGGTAATTCACAGCGAATCCGCTGCCACGAAGCAGATTAGGTAAGATCGGATCGCCCGGAGGGTAAAAATTGCAGATGATAAAATAAGTTATTGTTTTTTTGAATATGACAGCGGCAATTTTTATGAATGATTCAGGATGATTAAGAAAGCCGTTAGCAAGGATAAGCGGGCATGGTTCTTCTCCTTCAAGGAAAAGAGAGCGAAGACTGTATCCGAGCGGATTTTCCATGCTGGGGAAAATTCGCGTGTTTTCATATCAACTGACCTGATTCTTGCCTAAAGCTAAGGAGTTTAGAATAAATGGGGGGAACTCCTGGCCTAACTCTACTTGACAAAGCCATAAATATTGTTTCTAATGTTTACTGCTAAAATAAGATGTATGATAAATCCTGCCTTATCGTCTGATATGGAAAAAATCGAACACCCCTATGCTAGTAACTCTGCCTTCATCGGAGTTCTGGATAAAAACATTAAAAAACTTGAAAAAAGAATGGGGATATCCCTATCCATCCGGGGCAACAGCATAATACTCAACGGGCCGAAGGAAAAAGTAGAATTCGCCAAGTATTATTTTGACCAGCTTAAACATTTTAAAAACGAAGGCCGCCCCTTGCAAGCAGAGGACTTCCATATCGCCCTGGACCTGCTGGAAAATGGACAGACCGATGATCTAGGGGATTTTACTCTACCCAGGCCGATCGATCTCTCCCATAAATCAGTCAGACCAAAGTCTCTCAATCAGCACAACTACATCCAGGCTATCAAATCTAATGACCTGGTATTCGGCATCGGACCTGCTGGAACTGGAAAGACCTATCTCGCTATGGCCTCAGCACTTTCATCGCTTCAAAATAAAGAAGTCAACCGTATAGTCCTGACCCGCCCGGCAGTGGAAGCTGGAGAAAAACTTGGATTTTTACCAGGAGACCTTCAGCAAAAGATCAACCCTTACCTGCGTCCCCTCTATGATGCCCTCTATAACCTTGCCCCCTCAGAGCAAGCAACCAATCTTCTTGAAAAAGGAATAATCGAAATCGCACCACTTGCATTCATGCGGGGAAGAACATTAAACAACGCCTTTATCATTCTTGACGAAGCTCAGAACACCACAAAAGAACAGATGAAGATGCTTCTCACAAGAACTGGATTCGACTCCAAACTTATAATAACTGCTGATATAACCCAGATCGATCTCCCGCAACCTCACAAGTCAGGGGTTTTGCAGGCTTTAGAAATCCTTTCCGGCATCAAGGAAATCGCTTTCATTAAATTTAATGAAAAAGATGTCGTTAGACACCCTTTAGTTCAAAAAATCATCAAAGCCTATGAAAAAGCTGTAAATAAACCCAAAAAAAAGAAATGACTCCTTTCTCTTTAAAAAAAATAAAATTTTTCCGCAGCAAGGAAACCCCTGTGAGAAAAGCAAAAAACAATAGCTCCCCAATCGAAAACAAGGAAGCCTTAAGTTTCTGGGAAAAACTGACAAACAACCCTTTTTTCTATCTGATTATTTTTTCTGCAACTATTGCCTATCTAATTTCATATCTCCCTTCAAAATCTTTACCCCAGCTTTCAGTAAGCGATATCGCTTCTGCAGATATCACAGCCCCCTCTGATCTTACTATTATTGATGAAGATACAATTAAAAAAAGGCAGCAAGAAGCAGCAGATGCAATAGTTCCGGTATATACTCTCGACCAGAATGTCTTTTTAAAAACAGAAGATAAAATCCGTGATTTTTTTAAAGCAGGCAGAGAATTCGCTCAAGAAGAAACAACCGCAAAAAGGATCGATGAATTCACTCGCACTGTATCCGAAACATATGGAGTTAAAATTCCTCCTAAAGACCTCCGTTTTCTTGCCCAGCTCAAATTCCCGGCAAGCATGGAGGAAAATCTTATCAACCTCATCGGCAAAATCTCATCCAAAGGTATTCTTCTGACTAAAGATCTATTCCTCCACGATGAACGGAATAAAGGACTGGTTATATTCATAAATATTGAGAAGGAAATACCTTATCAAGTATCAGGCATCCAGGATGTTCAAGAAAGTAAAATAAAATTATCAGAAGATAACAATACATTAGAGCTCCCCCCAAATGAAAAATCTCTACTTATACTACTTTCCCACCTCTTCGTCTCCTCCAATATAACATTCAGCCCCTTTAAAACTTCCGAACGCGAAGACTCTGCACGCCAGAATATTGAAACAATCTTCTATACAATAAAAAAAGGTAAAGTCATAATCCGCAAAGGGGATGAAGTCAATAAAGATACTATTAAGCAGATCCGCATTATCAACCAGAATCTTAGTGCTAAACCAAGCTGGCTTATTAATTTTTCCGGTTTTTTTCTTTTATTCATCATCCTGTTAGGTGTTTTACTCTACGACCTAAAAACCAGGTCGGATTTAGAGGAGCCTTTAAAAAACTTCATTATGACCGGAATCCTCTTGGCAATAAGCCTTATTTTATATAAGTTTTTTAACTTCTTGGCAGGCCTCCTTAGCCAGAATGCCAGGTTGTCTTTTTTTTCGCATACAGGAAGCTACATGTATTTATTCCCTCTCCAGATGGGAACACTTCTTGTAGCATTCCTGTCAGGAACTCTCTTCGCATTAATATTCATGATAATCAACAGCATTATAGTCGGATATCTATTAAAATCCAGTTTTCACATTATAATATTCTGCACTATAGGCAGTTTAGCTGCTATCTTTGGAACTAAATACTTTGGCAAACAGACCAGGACTACAACGTTTCGGGCTGCTTTATTTATGGTTGCCCCTGTAAATACCTTAGTAATAATTATATTTCACCTAGTAAGAGAAAAAATCGGCCCTATCGACCTTTTTTTTAGCGAACTTATTATGGCACTTATAGGCGGGCTTATAAGTGGAGCTCTAGCCTTTCTCTTACTTCCTGTATTCGAGTCTCTCTTCGGAATCATAACTCAGTCCCATCTGATTGAACTCACCAACTCAGATCTGCCTATTTTCAGGAAGATGGCTATGGAGGCCCCAGGATCATATCACCATTCCCTGATCGTCTCTTCCCTGGCAGAGAACGCTGCTGAAGATATTGGACTTGACCCCTTACTTGTAAAAGCCGGGGCTCTTTATCATGATATCGGCAAAATTAAAAGGCCTGAGTATTTCATTGAAAATCGAAGAAGTAATGCCGATATGCATAAAGACTTGAAACCAAGCATGAGTACACTAGTTATTATCAACCATGTAAAAGAAGGAGTAGAACGCGCAAAAAAGTTGAAGCTTCCTAAAAAAATCCGGGATATAATTGAACAGCACCACGGAAATTCCCTGGTCAAATATTTTTTCGAAAAAGCCAAAGAGGAATACGACCCTGAAATGAACAAAATAGGTGAAGAAAGCTACCGGTACACCAGCCCTACCCCAAAAAACAAGGAAGCTGCCCTGGTAATGCTTTCGGATTCCATTGAAGCTGCCTCCCGCAGCATAAAAAACCCTACTAAATCAAGCTTGAAAAGGGCTATAACAGATGTATTCAACAACTATATACAGGACGGACAGCTGGATGACAGCAATTTGTCTCTAAAAGAGATGAAGTCCATTGCCGAGTCTTTCCTCTCAACATTATACACCATATACCATCACAGAATGGAATACCCCGGGTTCGATTTTAAAGGAAAAAAGAATAAAATGGGAAAACCAAAAACAAAAAATGATCGAAATTCTAAACCAGCAAAAAAGACACCGAATAAATAAAGACAAGTTTAAATCTCTGCTCCATAAACTGTTTTCCCATTACAAAATCCAAAACGCTGAGATAACATTAGCATTTGTGACAAATCAAGTGATAAGAGGCCTTAACCGCAAATTTCTCAATAAAAATACTTTCACCGATGTATTAAGTTTCCCCATCAGAGAAAAAGGAGCTGACGGAAGATTTTATCTGGGAGATATAATCATTTCTGCACCCCAGGCATTCAGGCAGTGCTCCCGGGAAAAACACGGCTTAGAAAGAGAACTTGAATATTTAACTATCCATGGCTTTCTCCACCTCAACGGGTATGAACATTTCAAAGGATTAGAGGAGGAAGAGGAAAAAATTAGAAAACTTTTATTTAGAAAAAATCCTCCTAAGACTTAAAGACACAAAAAAAATGACAGCTAAACATAAATTTAATGTCGGCTATGTAGCTTTAATCGGAAGACCGAATACAGGGAAATCAACGCTTCTCAATAATATACTCGGGCAGAAGGTCGCCATTGTCTCTGATAAACCCCAGACAACCAGGACCAGTATTATCGGAATAAAAACCACCTCAAAAGGACAGATCATATTCATCGATAATCCAGGCATCCACAAACCCCTGCATAAACTGAATAAACTAATGATGCACTTTGTCTACTCCTCCCTTGAAACAGCTGATGTATTATGCCTGCTCATCGATGTCACTTTAAAGTTCGGACAAGGAGATCAATTTGTTATTGATAGGCGAAAAAAAATATCAACTCCAATATTTCTCCTGATAAACAAAGTTGATATAATAAAAAAGGACAAGATCCTGCTTGTTATCGACAAATATAAAGACCTATTGCCTTTTGCTGAGATTATTCCAATATCCGCCTTAAAGGGGACAAACATCAGGGAGCTGGAAAATTCTATTTTCAGTTATCTACCGAAAGCGGAGAAAATCTACTCAGATAATGAAATATCCGATCAATCCCAACAATTCTTGTTCGCAGAGATCATAAGAGAAAAAATGTTAGCTCGTGTCAGACAGGAGCTTCCATTTGTGACCGCAGTTCTTATTGATGAAATTCAGGACAGAAATCCCCGCCCCTCCAATTACCAAGAAAAACCTAAAAAATACATAAAAGCACGAATATTTGTAGAAAAAGACACTCACCGAAAAATTATCATCGGAAAGCAAGGCTCTCTCATTAAGGCTATCGGCACCGACGCACGTTATGATATTGAAAAGATCCTCGATGCTAAAATATATCTTGAACTTCAGGTCAAGGTCAAAGAAGGCTGGCGCGACTCAGCCAATGTACTTGAGCTGATCCAAGGGCGATAAATCTTGACATTACAACCATATGATGCGAAAATTTTGAAACCCAAGATATGGTGAGCGTAGCTCAACAGGTTAGAGCACCGGATTGTGGATCCGGAGGTTGGGGGTTCGAAACCCCTCGTTCACCCCACCCTTCCCCCTGTAAAACATGATTATCCTTTAAGCACCATTAAGCCAAATTAAGCGAGTTTAAGTAAGATCTGTGACAATATCCTATGTCAATAATTAATTTACTAACACAGGTCTTCGATAAGGTTCCATATTCTTCAGCATGTAGTAAATGATCTTGATCAGCTGTCTGGATAAAGCATTCATTGCCTGCCAGTGTGT
>JAUWTR010000330.1 GCA_030614645.1 Candidatus Aminicenantota bacterium | reverse complement strand
TCTTTCCGGCCCCATTTTCCCCCAGAAGAGCATGCACTTCGCCCTTACGAAGTTTAAAATTCACATTTTCTAAAGCAATAGTGGGACCAAACCGTTTAAAAATCCCAGTCATATTGAGGGCAGGAGGAAAAGGTTCGCGATTCATCGATCCAGATATTTAGCAAAATCCGGAGCTAAGAGGGATCGTATTTCAGGGTCATCGACATTATTGGGTGTCGCCAGGTAGACGCCCGTGTCCACCCGTTTAGGAATAGTCTGACCTCTCAAGTGGAAAACGATTTGCTTCACACCAAGATAACCTATCTTTATGGGATTCTGAAGCACAAGGCCCTGGATATGTCCTTCCCGTAAAGCCTGAACCAGTTTGGGACTGCTGTCAAATCCGATAAAAACGACCTTCCCGGCCAGCCTTGACTCCTGAAGCGCACGAAGCGCACCAAAAGTCGTGGACTCATTCGGACAGAAAACGCCTTCAACTTCGGGAAACCGGTTCAGCATATTTTCCGCAAATTGAAAGGCCGTTTCAGTAGACGCCCCAGCATACAGATTCTGGACCAGAAACTCGATTTCAGGAAACTCCTTTTGGATTGTACCGAGAAAGCCCTGCTCTCTTTTGGTCGTGGAGGCAGAGCCTTCCTGGTATCGGATCAGAAAGATCTTCCCTCCGTCTGGAAGAAGCCGGCCCATAGCCCGGGCAGCTAAAACTCCTCCTTTATAATTATCCGTTGCAACAAAACTAATAAAATCATTACCCTGCAGGGCCGAGTCCATGATCACGACCGGGATTCCTTCATCCACAGCCTCTTTTACAGGACGCAACAAGGCTCTGTCATCCAGAGGAGCCAGAACAATCCCGTCAACCCCCCGGTTAACAAAATCCTCGACCACCATGATCTGGTGTGCCCGGTCATCTTCTTTCTGGGAGCCCTTCCAGATGATCTCGACATTCAGTTCCATTGATGCCTTCATCGCCCCTGCATGAATGGCCTTCCAGAACTCATGGGTCGTTCCTTTGGGAATGACCGCGATCTTGAGCGATTGTTCACCTTCCTGTGAAGTAGAATCTTTTTCATTCTTCACACATCCGGAAAAAACTATCGATAAAAACAAACAGACTGCTATTAGCTTGAAGATATGGTTTTTCATAAGGCAAGTATAATGGGAAGGGATTTCAGAGTCAAAAAATAAAACGTGAGCGATAAGCCGGTTTTAAACAGATCGAATGAGAAATAAAAACAGGAAGAAACAGTCTTTAACAACTGTTTCTTCCTGAAAAGAAATTATTTTTTCTTGAGAATAGGCATACCTGTTCTTTGAGTCTCTATGACCTTAAAGGCATCGGGAACTGCGTCCAATGATCCATCTCTAATATCACGGGCGAAAAAATAGATCCGCTGTTCTCTTCCACCCTTTAAAATGACGTCTTTGTAATGCAGGTAATACTTTGTTCCCTTGGAATTTGTAAATTCATATGCCATTTCCTGACCTCCCTTTTTATTTTACTTCGGTTACATTGGAAAAAATTAAAACTTTTCCTTTTGTCTTTCCTCTCTTCCAATGTATTAAGCCCATCCTTGGGCTTAACCGATAGTAGGCATAAAGAAAAAATGCTTGTTTTGTTTGTATAAAATATCAGAGGGCATGTCAAGGACAATTTTGGTGAAACACCATAGAAATTTCTCTAAATCCTTCTGTATGACTTTATTCATTTGATCCTTTATGTTTTCCCAACCCGATTTTATACAGAGAACCATACATAATTCATAATATTTTGTCGCTGTTTCGTGAAAAATATTGAAAAATAAAAAATAATTTTTTTTTGCTTATTTGGGAATTGATGAATATCCTTCTATCTAATAAAGATATGGACCTTTTAATCTGTTTTCTCAAAAACCATTTTTTTCTTTACAATTAAAAATACTATGGTATAATAAGAATGGTGTTTCTGGGCGGGCTGGGAGAAACCCCCACCTTTTTGGTTCCCATCATCAACCCCCCTTTTGCGGACAACAGCCCGCAAAAACCCCAAACTCATTCTATCGTATCAGTTCCCCTTCAGGATATTTGTTAATAACCTCGATCGGAACCTCAAAAACATTTTTCCATCCCCCATACCGCTGAACAACTTGGGGAGATGTCAATCCCCGTTTCTTCCCTCTCTCTATCAAAAAAACCGGCCTGTTGGGACGGTTGCTTTGTTCAATAATTAGATGGCCATTAAATGTACGCACTATCATGGAATCCTTATCCATTTTCATCAGGGTGTCTTCTGAAACTTCTACAAGATATTTCCACGGATCTTTTCCTCTGTTCAAGTCATAATTATACCGGTAGAGGCTTTCAATATCCTTAAACGGACGTCGGATATATACACCGGTTTCCCGCCTCTGTATTAAATAGACAGAGGCATTTCTTGCTTTGACATATTTACAATCAAGGTAGGCCAGGTTTTGAGGTGAAGGCCATCTTGCAAATTCCCTTTCCATCCGTTCCAATATCCTGTGTATGTCGTGGAGAGCATACGGCCTGATATTCGCATCCTGGCATTCCTTTTCCAGATCATTAAACGATCCGGCCAGATAAATAAAAGCATTGTATAGGTTAGTCCTAACATACCTTGACCCGAAATAATCGGAGTCGCCTTTTGTCAGTTTTAAAAAGAGCTGGCTAGATGCGACAAAAGATGCGGATTTGAACAAAACTCCCTGCTCTCTTTCATTAATTTCTCCACCCCAACTCTTAAAATGATCATAGCTGTTCAATGCCAGATCTATTGCGAGACGCTCCAGTTCCGAACCCAGCCTATATATCTGTCCTCTCTGGTCTGCCATTATAGAGCCGCCAATAACCAAAAAAATTAAAAGGCCAGTCAACAATTTAGTTTGTCTTGTTTTCATAAATTCCTCCTTGTTATCCTGAATTATTCATAAAATTCGACGTCATACAAATATACTTCTAATAATTTTAGCTCTTAACATATCTTTTGCCCAACATCAAGCTTACAACTATTTTCAATTGTCTTATTTTAATTTTATATCGTCGTATTTTCCCCTATGGGCGAGCCGATCTCACCGCAGTGGCTTCGTCGTGTTCCGTTCGCAGTATATAAATA
>JAUWTR010000136.1 GCA_030614645.1 Candidatus Aminicenantota bacterium | reverse complement strand
TCCCCAGCCACATCAGAAGTCTTTGAAGCGACCTCTTTTACCATCTGGGCTCCCATATTCTCAATAGGATCCTCAAGCTCGATCTCCTTAGCTACAGTCACACCATCTTTGGTGCTTGTAGGGGAACCGAACTTTTTATCAAGAACAATATTCTTTCCTCGTGGACCTAAAGTCTCCTTAACAACATTACTTAAAATATTAATACCTTTTAAAAGTGCCTGCCTGGCTTCTTCACCAAGCGTTATTTGTTTAGCCATTTTATTTTCTCCTTATCTTTATAGCTAAGAGATCTTTGCTAAGATCTCTTCTTCTCGAACGATGACAAGTTCTTCTCCGTCAATCGTTACTTCAGTGCCACCGAACTTTCCAATAAGCACTTTGTCGCCTTTCTTTACCTCAAGCGGGATCACTTTGTCTCCTTCAATCCGCCCTTTTCCAACCGCAACAACTTCAGCCTCAAGCGGTTTTTCTTTAGCGGTGTCAGGAATAATTATTCCGCTTTCTTTTACTTCCTGTTCTTCCAGTCTTCTGAGAAGAACACGGTCATACAAAGGAACTACTTTCATTTAAACCTCCTATTTTATTATTAGCAGTCTTAATTGTGAACTGCTAATATAGAATATTCACCCCTGTTTGTCAAGGAAAAAAGTAATACATTTAGCACTCAGAGTAACAGAGTGCTAAATTATGCTTAATATTTTCAGTTTATTTGCTATTAACTATTTCACTTTAAGAGTTTTACAAAGATTGTGCAGGGTATTGCGGTGGATTCCTAAAGCTTTAGCTGTTTTGGTCTTATTTCCATTAAATTTTTTCCCCGCAGTTTCAATGTAGATCTTCTCAAATTCTTTTATAGCTTCCTTGATGGGAAGTTCTTTTTCAACAAGTTCGTTTATCAGAATCTCCATTTTTTTGTGGATAGACAGAGTCCTACTCTCTTTCATCATTTTTCCCCCTCCGGCCTATCATTCCCTGATAAGCATCCCTGAATTTATCTTTTAGCTCCTGCGGTACAAGGTCGACCACTGCTTTAGTCATTTTTAAACAAGACGGGGCAATCATTGATCCTTCTAGGGCCTTAGTATTCACCGCAAAGACCAGAAAGGCAAAAATAATTATCCCGCAAATAAGTGTTCCCTTTAGCAACCCAAAAAATCCCCCCAGCACATGGTTAAGGAATTTGAACGGCCCTTTCATCGCTTTGGAAAACATTCGTGAAACCAACCATCCCAAGAGCATAAAAATAAGAAATATACTCAAGAAACCTAAAAAATGAGCAATGGAATCATTAGACACCAGAGGGCGGAAGAATGTCCCGACACTGTGATAATAGGTCAGAGACAATATCAGGCCGATAATCACTGCCAGGATGCCGACTAACTGCCTGACCAGGCCTTTAATACAACCCAAGATAAGAGTTATTGCCAAAATAACAAGCAAAACAATATCCAGCCAGTTAAACATTCAGGGCCTCCTTTTACGTAATTTATCAATCATCCAGTACCCGCCTTCTTTAACCGACCCAAAAGTAATATGAGGCTTTATCATCCCATGAAAATCAGAACCAGCCGTCGGAACAAGGTCAAATTCTTCCGCTAAACGTTTATAATTACGGGTTTGCTCCTCATTATGATAGGAAGTATAGACTTCCAAGCCTTTCAGCCCCCGGCTTTTCAATAAAGAAAGGTCTTTCTTATTCACATTCTGGAAGGAGGCCCCGGGATGGGCGAGCACAGGCACTCCGCCTGTCTCACCGACAATATCCAACATATCAAGTAAGGATATATCTTTTGATGGCACAAAAGCCGGCTTTCCTTCCATAAAAAAATCTTTATAAAAAAGATAGGGAGCTGATCCCATCTCTTTCCCAGCAAGGTATTTATTTAGCACCGTCTCGCCCGCCTTTTCTCCCTTATCTAACAGCACCTGGGCAATAGTAACTCCCAGGGGGGGAAATGCCCCTGATTTCTGGATAACCTCTTTCCAACTTATATCAAACCCCAAACCTCTAAGTTTATTTACCCTTTCCTTGGCTGTCAATGCTCTTCTCTTTTTTACATCAGACTCCAATCGCTTAACTGCTTTTGTTCCCCATAATATAAAGGGAAGCAGCAGATGAAACTCACGGCTGTCAAAAATAGTGCTCAGCTCTATCCCGGGAATAACCTCAACCCCGGCTTTCACTCCCAATGCTAGGGCTTCTGGATAGGCTGCTACCGTATCATGGTCGGAAATGGAGATGGCCTTAAGACCAGTTTTTTTTGCCAGTTGAATGATATGAAAAGGCGAAAAATCCCCATCACTGCTCTTGTTTGAATGAATATGAAGATCAATCCGATCATTCATCACAACTTTTTCTTTCCAGTCAATAAATGGAAAATTTCCTGATATCTTTTTGATGTCTGCTCGATTATGGAATCTGGAAGTTTGGGTGGGGCTGATTTTCTGTCCCACTCTGTGCTTAATAGATAATCGCGGACAAACTGCTTGTCCAAGCTGGCCTGCGAGCGGCCTGGGGCATAATCCGCTACCGGCCAGAAGCGGGATGAATCTGGAGTAAAGACTTCATCAATCAGAACAAGTTCATCCTCCATAAGCCCAAACTCAAATTTTGTGTCAGCGATAATGATACCTTTTGACAGGGCATATAGAGATGCTTTCTTGTAGAGTTCGATACTTACTCTTTTTATTTTCAGCGCAAGTTCCGTTCCAACGCTTTTCTGCATTTCCTTAAAAGATATATTTATGTCATGACCCTCTTCCGCCTTGGTCGAAGGAGTAAAAATAACATCCTCCAACTGGGCTGATTCCTTCAATCCTGAGGGGAGTTTTACTCCGCAGACTTTCCCTGCAGCCTTATAATCCTTCCACCCGGAACCCGAAAGATAGCCCCTTACTATACACTCGATCGGGATTACTTCCGTTTTTTTAACCAGCATAGACCTCTTATCCAATTTATCTTTATACTTGTATAGAGATTCTGGATATTTATTAATATCATCAGTCACAAAATGATTAGGACAGGCCAATGATGTAAATTCAAACCAGAATTTTGATATCTGAGTTAATACTTTACCTTTTTCCGGAATAAGTGACGGAAGCACAAAATCAAAAGCGGATATTCGGTCTGATGCTATAAAAAGCAATTTATCTTTTAGATCAAAGACATCCCTCACTTTCCCTTTTTTAAACAAACTTAATTCTGGAATAGAAATTTCTGAGTATTTTTCTTTCATTTTTTCCCTCAAATCAAGGATATAAAAAATTATTCAAAAAAGCAACTAACCTGAACTATTCATAAAAAAAATGGCGATATGGATGAAATTCAGGTTAATATAACAAGCCGATAAAATTTACCATCCTTCCTGCTTTTAAACCGTCTCTCCTGTAGGAAAACAGGCTTTCTTCACAATAAGTGCAGAGATCAACTGAAAAAATATTTTCAGGTTTCATCCCCGCTTTGAGCAGTTGATAACGATTTGCTTGCTTTAAATCAAAATAGTACCTGCCCTTTTTGGCCGAGCTTGATAAAAAGAAATCATCCCTTATACCGGCATCCTGAAAGCTTTCTCTGACCTCATCCCCCACTTCATAACAATCCTGCTCAATACATGGCCCTAAAGCCGCTAACAGGGAAGACCTTTCGCATTTATATAAAACCGACATTGCTTTAACTGCTTTTTCAGCCAATTTTTTTTTTGTCCCCCTCCACCCACAATGTACAGCAGCGACCACCTTTTTCTTTTTGTCAACCAGTAGCACAGGCAGGCAATCGGCAGTTCTAACTACCAATAAAATGCCTGGACGGTCAGTCAGCAAAGCATCTCCCATCCAGTTTATATCCGGAAGCTCTACCACCGTATGAATAATATCCGAATGTATCTGATCTAAAAAAACAGACTTAAGCTTTTTGCCCTGTATGTTTTTACAAAGCCATTGTTCATTAAAATACCTGCTCCCGAATCCATGTGAAATAAATGGGATCTTCTCCAGACAGGGAACCGAATAACACATCTTTCTTATTTCGTCCTGCATTATAAATTGCAAATGCCAACTGAATTATTCATCGCTTCGTGAATAATCCAGGATAAGGGCTATTCGCTGGCAAGGGCATCAAAATTGAAGTTGCAGTAATGCTCAATAATATCCTGGATGAGGTCATTTTGGTCAAGGTTCAGAATATCGCTATATTTAACATCATTCATAAAAGGCTCAACTTTTTCCTGGCAGGGACTCTTCTTATCCTTTCTCCCCTTTATTCTTAACCACAATTTCAGCTCAAAAGATTTGTTGGGGAGAAATATACTATAAAGAAAATTATCAATCCGGGAACCAGCATAATTTATCTGGATAGCAATAGATCTGCCTTTGACCCTTATCAATTTAGTTTTTATCCTAAACTGCAGCAATTCTTCACTCAAGGCCTCAAATGCGGGCTCTACCACAAATTCACAGAAATGATTAAAATTATCCAGCGTTTCCATTATACTGTTTTGAATAATTCTGGATTCTTCGAAATACCTTATTAATTTAGTTTTCCAGTCATCAGCCATAATATTCCTCGATTCCAATTATATAATATCTTAACACATTTGATAAAAATATTGAATGAATACTATAGAGATGAGTCCCCTCATTTTTTCTAAGCTTTTGAGCTTTAGGCAAGAATCAAATCAGTTGATACGAAAACACGCGGATTATAGCTGGGTTGGGATCTCTCCGCCCGCAACATAAGGGACCCACAGGGGGATGGGTGGAGTGAGGACGGAGACATACCAATTCAGCTCCCCATTTTGCTATAAGCTGATTTATTGTATACAAAACCAGACGAAGTGTATAAAATTTCATCATGATGCCGAATCCGGACCTGCTTCAAAGTGCTCAGAAAATATATCAAGCTGCCCTTAAAGCTGTAGAACCGGAGAAGCTTATTCGGGAATCTATATCCCTTAACAGTCAAAAACTTAAAGTAATGGACCGAATCTTTGACCTCAATGCTTTTGAGAAAATTTATCTGATTGCCATTGGCAAAGCTGCGCCTTTTATGGCAGCAGGCCTATTAAATGTGGTAGGAAGTAAGATCAAAGGAGGAATTTTTCTCTATCTTCCCGGCACTAAAATATCCTTGAAAAAAATTGCCGCGTATCCTGCTTCTCATCCGCTTCCGGACGAGAGGAGTTTAAAAGCGGCAGTAAGCATCCTTGATATAGCGAAAAAACTAAATAAAAAGGATCTTATGTTCGTGCTTATATCTGGAGGCGGATCAGCTCAAATCTGCCTTCCTTCAGGAGATATATCTCTGGAGGAAAAAAGGATTGTAACGGATAAACTGTTAAAAGCAGGTGCTGATATAAAATCATTAAATACAGTCCGTAAACATATATCTGAGATCAAAGGAGGAAGGCTGGCTGCTGCTGCCTACCCAGCCACTGTAGTCAGTCTCATCATCTCAGATGTTATCCACAATGACCTCGGCACTATCGCTTCCGGGCCCACATATTGGGACTACTCGACCTATAAAGATGCCTGCCAGGTTTTAAAAAAACACCATCTATGGAATTCTATACCTGATTCTGTTGTCCAGGTCATAGATAAAGGAATACATGGCCAGATTAAAGAGACCCGACGAAAGGAGGAT
>JAUWTR010000371.1 GCA_030614645.1 Candidatus Aminicenantota bacterium | reverse complement strand
TGATAAAGCTACAGTTTACCTGACCCTTAACGGTCGCAGAGATGATGATTTTGCCGACTATATATACAAGTCTCCGGATTACGGCTAGACTTGGATAGATATTTCCGGCAATATTCCCGGCGCGCCTGTTAATGTCCTCCGGGAGGATCCTAAGAATAAAGATATTCTTTATACAGGAACCGACTTGGGTGTTTATGTGACTCTAAATGGTGGTGAAAAATGGCATGTGATAGCGAATGGCCTTCCCAATTGTTTTGTCTGGGATCTGATCATTCATCCGCGTGATAATACTATGGTAATAGCCACCAATGGACGCGGTATGTATGTTATTGACGATGTAGCTCCGATTCAGAATTACAGCCATTAAGCAAGCAGAGGGCAGGGAAAGCAGTAAAGACAGAAAAATCAGAAACTTCAGGAAAGACAGAAGAAATGCTGATATACTGCCAAAACCTGTAAATAGTAAATTGTAAATGGTAAAAACCGTGAAATGTGAATTGTAAAATATAAAATGGTATGGTAAAAGATTTGTAGCTTATGAAATTTTGATGTGGCTGTAGCGACATTTTTTATGAATAATGTTATTTGGAGGAATCATGGCTTTTAATCTACGCAACCGGAATTTTTTAAAATTACTGGATTTTACACCCAAAGAAATAAAGTTTCTGCTAGAGCTTTCCCAGGACCTTAAGAAAGCCAAGTATGCAGGAACCGAACAGGCAAGATTAAAGGGGAAAAATATAGCTCTTATTTTCGAAAAAGCATCTACCCGTACCCGCTGCGCTTTTGAAGTAGCGGCCTTTGACCAGGGAGCCCATGTGACTTATCTGGGACCTTCCGGTTCACAGATCGGGTACAAAGAAACCATGAAGGATACTGCCAGAGTTCTGGGCCGCATGTATGATGGTATTGAATACAGGGGTTTTGGGCAGGAGATAGTTGAGGAACTGGGAGCTTATGCTGGTGTTCCGGTGTGGAACGGGCTGACTAATGAATTTCATCCCACTCAGGTGCTTGCTGACCTTCTGACTATGATCGAACATTCTGACAAGCCGCTGGGGGAAGTGAGATTTGCTTACCTGGGGGATGCCAGATTCAATATGGGAAACTCACTGCTTATAGGTGCGGCTAAAATGGGGATGGATTTCCGCTGTATAGCTCCGGCTGAGGTGCAGCCCGGGAAGGAGCTGGTGAATAAAGCTGAAGAGATCGCTGCCTGTACCGGCGCAAATATCCTTGTAACAGATAAAGTAGATGAGGTTAAAGACTGTGATTTTCTCTATTCTGATGTCTGGGTCTCAATGGGAGAACCGGAGTCGGTCTGGGCTGAAAGGATAAAGCTGCTCAAGCCCTATCAGATAAACAAAGATATTGTTGAGGCTACAGGAAATCCAGGTGTGAAGATCATGCACTGCCTGCCGTGTTTCCACAACCGGGAGACCAAGGTAGGGGGGGACATCTATAAAAAATTCGGCTTGGAAAGTATGGAAATAGCTGAAGATGTTTTTGAGTCTGATGCCTCTATTGTTTTTGACGAAGCGGAGAACCGGGTTCACACGATCAAAGCTGTGATGGTCGCTACGCTGGGGGCCTAGGCGAGGCTGAGCAAAAAGCGAGTTTTAGCTTACCTTTTGTACAGGTAGATGGTGTGGTCTTTTCCTTTTAAATCTTGCATGGTAAAAGAATTTATTTCCTTCTCTTCCCAGCCACGGATCCGATAATTGTGGGAAACGACTAAAACGCCAGGCTTAAGCTGTTTTTCCAATCTGGGGCGGAGAAGTTCATTGGATTCAGGCAGAAGGTAAAGAGTAATGATTGTAGCTTTGGAGATATTTACCCGGGTCGCATCTGCCAGGCGAAATTTTGCGAGTTTTCCTACGCCTGCTTTTTTTGCCGCTGATTTTGATTCTCTGATCCTCTGTGGGTCAATGTCTATACCCACTCCTTGAGTGCCGTATTTTTTTGCAGCTGTGATCACAATACGTCCGTCCCCGCAGCCGAGGTCAAAGAGAATATCACTGCTGTCGACTTCGGCCATCTCTAGCATCTTTTTTACTATTGGCATTGGGGTGGCAACAAAAGGGGCCAGGTCTTCGGCATCAGCCTTTCCATGTGAGCCCTTATAAACCTGGATGCGGCCGTTTTTATCATAACGGAAGGAATAAGGTGTCCTGGATTTAAGCGAACGTGTGACTGTCCATCCCAGGCGCGTGAACATAATGTTTATTGTTTCTTGCCCTGGGAAGTGATGGAGCTTGCCGGCTTTTAGAGATCTTTTATCCGGTTTTTCTGCTGGGTCTTGGGGCTTGACCCAGTAGGTGATGTCCTCTTGGGTGACATTTCGCAGAGTGGTTTCATTTTCAGGCAGGGGAGTGAATTCCTGTTGTAGCCTATTTCCATTTGTCAATAAAATGGCGGCGATCCCAATAGCGATTGCTGCTACCGCCAGGCAGATTTCGATCTTGTGTTTCAAAACCGTACCTTCTTTTTGAGGCTACTTTACAATTATACGATGATATTTCTTTTTTCCCGCACGCAAGAGGATGCCGTTTGCGGTCAGGTCATCTTCATTCAGCTGCTGTTTAAGACTTTTTATTTGTTTATCATTTATATAGAGGCCGCCCTGCTTGATAAGTCTTTTAGCTCCGCCCCGAGAGCTGGAAAGGCCTACCTCGGTAAAAAGTTCTGCCGGGTTAATGCCTCCGGTCAGACGGACCCGG
>JAUWTR010000266.1 GCA_030614645.1 Candidatus Aminicenantota bacterium | reverse complement strand
CTTATTGATTTTGGATAAAATTGTTCAATTTTAAAATCTGGAAAATGAAAGAAGATAAATTCCGGGAAAAGCGTATCAGCATGGTGGACTTGCAGATTAGAGCTAAGGGGGTACGCGACAGTAAGGTTCTTAAAGTAATGGAAAAAGTCCCCCGGCACTGTTTTATTCCTGAGAATGTGCAGGCTCATTCCTATGCTGATGAACCTTTGCCCATTGGAAAAGGGCAGACCATTTCTCAACCATATATTGTTGCATACATGACGGATGCCCTTAACCTGGATGGTAGTGAGAAAATATTGGAAATTGGGACTGGTTCCGGATATCAAACCGCAATCCTGGCTGAAATTGGGAGAGAAATATACACTGTTGAAGTTATAGAACTTCTTGCTACCCGGGCTAAAAAAGTGTTATCTGAGCTTAACTATACCAATATTCAATTTAAATTGGGTGACGGCAATGAAGGATGGGATGAAAATGCTCTTTATGATGCTATTTTGGTTACAGCTGCGCCTCCAAAAATCCCTGAAAAATTACTAGAACAATTAAAAATGGGGGGAAGGATGATACTGCCTGTGGGTGTTACCTTTCAGGAACTGGTATATATTGAGAAACTGAAAAAAAAAATCAGAAAAAAGAAACTTTTACCGGTGCGTTTTGTACCTCTTGTATCAATGGATTAAGAAATAATTATACAGACGGTTTGTATTCGATGTAATCCCTATTTATAAGCGATATTTTTTATGAATAATCCAGGTTAGATGAGATAAGTCTATCCAGTTCCTGGGCCGCATTTTGAGATGCATTTTTATCTCCAAGAATCTTCCTGATTTTTTTGAAATTTTCAATCATTTTCGATCTGATGGTGGGTGAAATAAGTATTCTCTCAGTTTCGTGAAAAATATTTTCTGAAGAGAATTTATTTTGGATCAATTCCGGGATGACTTTATGTCCGGCCAGGATATTGACAATACTGTAGTTGCTGATCTTAATAAACTTTAACCCCAGGGAGTAAGTCAAAGGAGAGAGGCGGTAAAAAGCAATGATCGGGGTTTCAAGCAGGGCCGCTTCAAGATTTGCTGTTCCACATGAGGAAAGAGCTAAATCACTGGCTGCTATCGCCTCATACGCATCATTTTTAAGGATAAGGATAATTTGTTTGAGCTCGGGAGGAATGAATTTTGTAATTATAGTCTTGTTTAAATTATCCGCCAACAATAATACAAATTGAACATTGAACGAAGAGTTGATCTTTTTTATTGCATCTGTAAGTATTGGCATATGATATTGTATTTCACTTTTTCGGCTACCCGGGAGCAGGGCTATTAATTGTTTTTCAGGATCCAATCCGTACTTTAGGTAGAAATTTGCTTTAGAAAAAGAAGTCCTGATCCTTTCAAGTAGAGGGTGTCCTATATATTCGGCAGGAATATTGTTTTTTTTGTATATGTTTTTTTCAAAGGGAAAAATCAATAACATTTTTGCAACAGTCTTTTTGATAAGCTTTAGCCTTGCTTTTCGCCATGCCCAGACAGTAGGGCTAATGTAATACAAAATTGGGATAGAAAGTTTTTTCAGAGGCTTTGCCAGCCGCAGGTTGAAATCAGGAGAATCGATCAAGACTGCTGCAATCGGCAATTCTTTGCGCACTTCAGATAATACTAGTTTGAATATCCTGTGGATCCGAGGAATATGAGACACGATTTCGATTATCCCAACTATGGCTAGATCATCAATGGAAAAAAGAAGTCTGGCCCCCTCAGCTTCCATAGAGCTTCCTCCGATTCCGAAAAAAATACAGTCAGGGTGGATTTTTTTAAACTGATGAATAAGAGCTGCCCCGTATTTTTCGCCCGAATTTTCTCCTGCAATGATGAGAATGGAATCCATTTTTATTGTTTGTTCTCTTGGCTATAATAAATGATTTTTGGTAGTTTTGTTGGATCCTTCCCGAAAAAAAACAGCCATTTGTCATAGGTATTTTGGTCAAGATATATCCTCTTGGATTCCATTGTAGAAGTGCTGACCACCCCTATAATCTGAGCGTTTTCTATAGAATTTAAAGCGGCTTGAGGAGCAATAAGGATTGTTTGCGGCGAATCAGATGAAGGTTGAACACTTGTCTCTTGCTTTACTGATAAACCTCTTTGACTTCCAGGTGGTGTTCTTTGTCTCCTACTCGGAGTCGGCGCTATTCCATAATTAAGGATAACATTCCATTCTCCGTGTTCGGTCATAGGGTCTTTAAATAACCGCCGCAGGCATTTTTCTTCCAGTAATACGTCAAAGTCCTGGGGAAATGTTCCAGGGAATTTGGTTTGATATAAGCGGACGGCTTCGACATATTGTTTCCCGCGAAAGATCAATTCTTCTTCCAGTTCCCGTTGAATTTGAGTCTGCCAGACAGGGGCAGCTAGCATCAAACCCAGTGTGAGTATGAATATTGCAAAAAGCAGGATGATAAGAGTATATCCCTGATTCTGTTTGTTTTTATTTGTTATCATCACCAAGTATTGTAGATCGATCCATCTATGGCTCTTTTATATGACCCAGATCTTATATCAGCTATACCGGGAATCACTCCCTCCAAGAGATCGTCTTCTAACAGAGTCTCCTGGATTTCCATCCAGGTTTCCATAGATTTGGTTATAGGATCTAAAGGTATTTTAAGAAGGTACTTTTCATCTACAAGTGTTTGTAATGAAATAGGGTATTTGTGCTTGTCAGTATAGTACTGTTGGAGTAGGGTTCGCATCAGAAAAAGGTTTTCTTTTAAAGCTGCTTCATTGGCTTTTTTTACTGCATACTTATATTGAGGTATTCCCAGCCCCACCAGGATACCGATGAGGGTAAAGACGATTATTAGTTCTATAAGCGTAAATCCTTTTTCTAGATGTCTGCTGCGCATATCTCTTGTTTCTTTAATAAAACTTACCACTCCCTATATTTAGTGTCATTTAGGGCTGTTCCCAGATTACGGGTATAAACGTCAAACACGTTTTCACCTCCCCAACTGTCTGAGTCATAATCGTCCTGGTATGACCTTTGTCCCCATTCGTATGAGCTTGTCATAGGATCTCTGGGGATCCGTCTTAACAATTTAATTATTTTTGTGATTTCCTTGCCATCTTTTTCTTCCTTTATCTCTACTCCCTCTACCAATATTTTAAGATCAGGGGGGTAACCTTGAGTCTCTTCTTCAAACGCGAATTTCTTTTCATCGGCTAATTTTTTATATTCATCAATTGCTTCTCTGATTATTCTCAGATTTCTGCGCAATTCGATCTCTTTTTCCCTTTTTACAGCAATTTTCGCTAATGGAAGAGCAGCTGCAGCCAAAATAGAGATAATGGCGGCAGAGACCAGCAATTCAGTAATTGTAAATCCCTTTTGCCCTTTTGAATATCTAATCATTTACCCAAACTGACCTTTCGTAAGGATTATTCGAAAAATATTAACTCTCACTATTACAAATATATATCAATACACATAATACTAAGAAAATGGAAAATAGTAAATAGCATTAAACCAGGAACTTGATTTCCGGCTTTTTAATCAGGGGGGTTATATTTAAAAGCGGTTTTTTTTGGGGTTAGGCCGGCTTGAATAGTTATTTTTCTTAAAT
>JAUWTR010000134.1 GCA_030614645.1 Candidatus Aminicenantota bacterium | reverse complement strand
GGGGACATTTTGACTTTGCTTAGACATTTAAAATTCGAATGAGAAAAGCAAGAAAGGATTTGGATATTACTAAAACCTTATGTTAGATATTGGGTTATGCCTTGACAATTAGACCACTTCATTATAAATTTGGCAAAATTCTATGATCAACCTGAATTATTCATAAAAAATGTCGATTACAAAGATAGATTAAATCGAAAACAAAAAGGAATCCATAAAAAAATGAATAAAGAATTAAAAAACGAAGCTGTCATCCAATTTTCAGGTGGGATTGATTCTCTTTATGTCGCTTATATGCTTGCTCAAAAATATGATAGAATTCATCTTCTGACCTTCTATAAAGGTTACCTTCACTTTGGGCTGAATTTCAGTAAGCCAAATATTATGAATTTAAAGAGGTTATTTGGAGAAGAAAAGATAGTATTCAAAGTTGTTAATATGAAATCTCTGTTTAAAAAAATGGCTGTTAAAAACTTCTTTAAGGACTTAAAAAAATTCGGAAATGAAATATCCTGGTGTATTCCCTGCAGGGCGTCTATGACAATTATGAGTATTATATATGCAATTGAAAATGATATTAGCGATTTTACTGATGGGGCAAACTGGGAACAGGCCCCTGATCAAGAAAATCTATTGACAACAGCAGATAATTATCCTGGTTACCTGGAATTATTGAGAGAATTTTCTAAAACATACAGTGTTAATTATTTTCCCCGGTATATAACCTTAATACAAGAAAAGAAAGAAGAGATCTATTATTGGAAAAGGGATTTTATATTGACTGGAACAGCCTCGATGTAGAAAAACCAAAGTCTTTAAAGAATTTTGTTAAAAAGGATTTTTACAAAAGATATCAACCGATGTGTATTTCCGGCTGGCTCATTCACTGGAAAAGAAATTTATTTAATAAGAAAGAGGATGTTTCAGAAGAGAAAGTTTTAGATCTAGTCGAACCCAAACTGAGAAATATTGGAAAGAAATTTATTAAAGACTGCTTGTCCCAAAAAATAAAATGAAACCATGGCAGGTAAAGCTTTTCGAAAAAAGCCTGATGAAAAAAGAGAAAGTCAGGCTCATATTAAAATCATCGGATTTTTCCTATAAAAAGGTATTTGACCTTGGCTGCTCAAATGGAACTGTCTCATATTTTTTAAAAAAGACTGGTGGTAAATGGGTTCATGCAGATCTTGATTTTGAAAATCTGATTACATCAAAAAAAATTTTATTGAATAACCTTTTTTTATTTCCTGAAGATACAATTCCTTTGAAAGGCGATCAGTTTGATCTGGTTCTTGCCCTGGATATCCTTGAGCATATTGAAGATGAATCAATAATTCTGAAAGAAATTAAGAGGATTTTAAGAAATAATGGAAAGGTAATAATTTCAACTCCTATAAGCGGGAAATATTTTATTTTAAACAGCTTAAAATCAATGTTCGGTTTGACTCCTGAAATATATGGACACAAAAGAGAAGGTTACAGCTTGGCAAAACTAAAAGAAATGCTAAAAATGAATGGATTTCAGGTGCTTCAATCTTCTACATATGCAAAGTTTTTTGTTGAATTATTTGAAATTACTCTAAATATCCTTTTTGTAAAAATAAACAAAAAAAGGAAAAGTAAATTAAGAAGCGGTGAAATATCACCTTCATCTGAAGCAGACATAAATAAAAATATATTACTTTTTAAAATTTATTCCACATTTATTTATCCAATAGTCTATCTGATAACAAAAATTGACAAACTTTTATTTTTCAAAACTGGGTATGCGACATTTATTGTAGCCACAAAAAGTACAAATCAATCCTCTAC
Organism: Candidatus Aminicenantota bacterium; assembly: GCA_030614645.1. Taxonomy (GTDB): domain Bacteria; phylum Acidobacteriota; class Aminicenantia; order Aminicenantales; family Aminicenantaceae; genus JAUVXM01. Next base: position 3,870 of record JAUWTR010000134.1, on the reverse strand, counting down.
CGAGGAGTAAGGTGAAATTCCGGATGCTTTTCCGCAATTCAGATAACTTTTACCAGACGCAGTTCGCAATAGGAAACCGGATAGGTTAATCCGAAATTATTGAGTACCTGGGGGTGAATCTCGCCGGCCCGGGCCCACAGCCCGGCATCACCTGTTACTTCAGCACAGCGGCCTTGGCAAAATGCTGGATGTGATACAGGTTTATAATCCCCTTTATAGTTAAGCTCGCGCATTACTGAATCAAGCACCATGCGTCCTTCCGCATAGCCTGTTTCCGGCCCTATAATAGCGAAGGCTAGATGGCGGTATTCGTTTGTTCCGGTTTCCATTTCAGGGTTTATTAGTATGATATTCCCGACTTCAAATATACGCTGGGGAACAGTTTTTCTGTGGTTTTTATAAAAAGTCTCCATGATCCCGGTCATAAGATGGCAGCGTGCTACTTTTTGTTCAATGGTCTTGGGATTTTTTATGATTACATGTTCTTTTCCCGGCTCCATCTGATATTTTGTAAAGTGTCTTTCCACAGATTGCAGATGTAGGCTCATGATCTCTGTAAAACCCAGGCCGGTCATTATCTCACGCACTATCTGACTAAGCTCTTCTTCTTTCCTGGCTTCTCCAATTGTAAGAGAGGGAACTAATTTGGTTTGGATATTCTTAAATCCATATCCGATAGCCAGGTCTTCAAATAAATCAACTTCATGCCGGATGTCAGAACGGAATGCCGGATAGCTTACTTCGTACACATCTTTTTTTGGTTCAACATTCAACCTCATTTTGTGTAAATAACCAATAAATTCTTCCCTTGAAAAATCAAGTCCCAGCCAGCGTTTGGCTGCTTCAAATTTAATATTGATTTTTTTTGGGGATAGATCCGGGGTCGTCTTTGGACCCTCCGGAAAATTCATCTTTACAGTCTCGACTTCTCCTCCCAGTTCAATAAGGGCGCTGACAAGTGTATTGAGGGAATTAATGACCGCATCCTGAGTGATTCCGGTGACATCGACAAAAAGCTGGGAGGAGTTGATTTTACATTTGGTTTCATCACTATTAATAATGGGCGGCATAGCAAGCACCAGATCATTTGCATCCATAAGGATCGGATAGCGTTTGTAGTCATCCATAAGATGAGCATAGGCTACGCCTTTAGGGTGTTCTTCCAGAATCTTTTGAGGAGTCATCTGTACTCCCGGCATTCCCAAAGGACAGAATTTAAATTTAATGGGATCTACAGTAGTGTATTTTATAGGCGGAGTGAGAGTCCCCATGTCATACACTCCGATCGAAGATAATTTCCGGTCGCGTCCGATCCCCCAGTGGAGATTTTCCTGAAGGCGCATAATCTCACGTAGGCTAGTCTGATCAAGAGGAGGCATAGTGATTACAGCGCAGGCAATATAGGGCCGAAAGGTTTCTTTTTGGGAAAGGACCGGATCAACATTTACCTCGATCTTTCCTTCTTTGACAGTAAATTCGGATAAGCCTTTTTCAAGTTCGAGATATCCTTTAAGGGCCCGGGACAGTCCTCCGGTATCAAAAAGGTCGGGCCGGTCAGCAAGCAAATCGATACGGATCACTTTGTCAGTGGCATATTTTACAAAAGGCTCTTCACTTTCATGTCCGCAAAAATCGCATCGTTTAGGGGGTTCCTCATGTTCCAGTTTGTCGTTAGGTGTTTGGCAGGCAGGGCATTGAAATAATCCCAACTCTGCAGTGTCTTCAACATCGCAGCCAAGCTGTTCCAGGGCATCCACTAGGACGTGCATCTTATACTGCTTATTTAGCAGTTCATTTAACCGTTTTACACTTACTGATACTACCGGCATAATGGCACCTCCTTGATCTTATCAAGGTCACTCCAGTAGAGTTCACGTATGTCATTTATTCCGTATCTAAGCATTGCCAGCCGATCAAGCCCGAGCCCCCAGGCTAAAACCGGCACTTTACATCCGAAAGGTCTTGTCACCTCAGGCCGAAAAACACCTGAGCCACCTAATTCAATCCAGCTCTTTTTCGATTCCATATAGACAAAAGCTTCAGCGCTTGGTTCTGTATAAGGAAAAAATGCGGGTTTGAATTTAACCTTTTTAAATCCCATTTTCCGGTAAAACTCCTGCAAGGTGCCGAGCAGGGTCGCTAAACTTGCATCTTTATCGATGATAACTCCGTCGACTTGAAAGAATTCCGGCAGGTGTTTATAGCTGATAGCTTCATTTCTATAGACTTTCCCCACGCAAAATACCTTTCTGGGAGGATTCGGGTCTTCAGCAAGTGCCCGGATTGTAGTTGCTGTAGTATGGGTGCGCAGCACCATTTCTTTTGCCCGGCTGAGGTTCCACTTATACCCCCATCCGGTCGAGCCGGTTTTCCAGCCGTTTTCATGGGTCTGTTTCACATTCTCAACGAACTTATCATGCGGCAGTTTAGCTTCAGATGGACGGGTCAGGTAAAATGTATCCTGCATGTCGCGGGCAGGGTGATCCTGGGGTTGGAATAAAGCGTCAAAGTCCCAGAAAGCTGATTCTGCCTGAGGGGAAACGATTTCTTTAAATCCCATCTCTAGGAAAGCTTTGCGTGTCTGCTGGATAATTTTCTGCATAGGATGGATTTTTGCAGGGTATGTTTTTTCTGCTTCCAGAGTGACATCATAGGGGCGCAGTTTGATATTCTTCCATTCTCCGCTTTCGATGTCTTCCGGGCCTAGAATATTCTGTTCCTTGATGATTTTTATGTCTTCTCTCAGGATTTTTCTGCCTGTATCAGTTAAGAATGCAAGGCGGATGGTTCGTTCCTTTATTTTAGCCAGGGAAGTACGCTTATTTAATAATTTATTTACCCTGGCAGGATCTATACCATGCTTTTCAAGTTGGTCTAAAAACAGGGGGCCGCTTTTTATTGCCAGCTCTATGGCCTTTTCATCAGCATCAGGATTATCTATGGCTTCATGCCCATCATCGGTAATTATAAGCTCGCCTTTATTTTTTTTCACCCACCCCCGCATGGAACTCCACTTTATAATATCACCCATGGGAATTTCTTTTTGTTTTGCGATCCGGGCCATATCCTGCATGGGCATCCGGCCTTTCTCTGCCAGTATTGGGAGCACCTGCCTTTCGGGAAGACCCTTTTTCATCTGGTCTTCGGCACTATCGGATAGGATAAGTTCTTTGCGTAAGTGTTCTTTTATTGTCAGCCATCCCTGCTCTTGAGCATAAGTTAATGTGGCTGCAACTTGGGGATGTTCTAACCCTGATATGGTTTCAATTTGAGGGGTTGAAAGCTCCTGCTTTGAATCCAGGAGTGCTTTAAATACTTTCCATTGGCTCTTACTGACTGTTTTTCTCATCTTTATTTTTTCTTTTTCATGCGTTTACGGACTATCTTATCAAATTTATCTCTAAGTTGTGTCTGCACACTTGTTTCCGGGATTAATTTTCCATTTATGATCACTTTATAAATCCTGGATGTCATTTGAAGAGGGCTGCCTGTCCAGATCACTACATTGGCCATTTTACCTGCTTCCAGCGAACCTACCATATCATCTATTCCCAGGATTTTTGCCGGGTAGATGGTTAGAGCCTTTAGAGCTTCCTCCTCTGGAAGCCCGTGTGCGACTGAGATCGCTGCAGGAACAAGGAGATTGCGGATATTGTAGCTGCTGCCGCCAAAGCCCTCGGTAGCAAATGCAAACATAATGCCTTTCTTTGCCAGCATCCCGGCGGCACGGAAATATTTATCAAAGGATTCCCAGCGCCCTGGACCGGCTGTAGTTCCTACCCAGATAACCGGGATTTTTTCCTCAGCCAGCTTGTCGGCATATTTGTAAATGCCTTTTCCTGCCTGAATGATCCCTTTTAAATTGTAATC
>JAUWTR010000118.1 GCA_030614645.1 Candidatus Aminicenantota bacterium | reverse complement strand
TCTCACCAAGGCTCATTACTTCTATGGCCTTATCGATGGGCATATTAAATTTTCTCAGTTTTACTGCGGTATTCATGAATTTATTGATAAAGGCGGCATCCTCCGGCGCCTTGGTGAATACCAGCTTTTTCCGAAACGTGTTCATGAAGTAGTAATGGTAAGCTCTTATCTGCTTATCAAAATTATTTCAATCTGAATGACGCTCCGATGACAGCCCCTACTCCACCCCAGTCGCCGATTATATCCACATATAAGCGGGTGAACCCGGCTATCTTAGGAGTGAAATAATATCGGGCTCCGGCAAAAGGTTCTAAATAAACACCCGAAGAGCCTAATCCCCCGAAAGGCGAAGGATGCCCACTCTTCCAGGAAAAGGAATATAATGAAATCCCTAATCCTGCGCCTACAAAAAGATCTAACTTATCTACTTTGATTTTACTGAAATGATAGGCTGCATCAGCATTTATGCTTATCAGGGAGTTAGACCAATATTCACTGCCCCACAACCAGACCATAGCTGTTCCCCCCACTCCGATGTTATCCGTAATCCCATACTCAAAATTTGCTCCAAAGGGAATTGTAAAACTGTTGAGGCCAAGGATAGGAGAAATGATCTGGGTGCCTTTATAAAATTCTCTATCTTGAGAAAAAACAAACGTCGAAGAAATCAATAAAAAAAGAATGCTTATATAGAAAGGTTTTTTCACGACATCTCCTTATAACCGATTTACAATTTTTTTATAACACTAATAATACAATACCCAAAAATATCATGTCAATCAGACTTTAATACTTTTAAGCATCTCCAAATCCGTTATAAATGGAGAAAGCAGGAGTTATGCTTACGCCTTTTTAGAAAGATTAGACAAGAAAGAATTATTTTCCTACAATATTAGAGCATTTAGCCTGGATTATTCACGAGTCGAGGTTACCGCAGATACGAGGCGCAGGGGATGAAGCTGTGGTCCTTCACCGCGAATCCGCTGCAACAAAGTAGATGGGGCAAGATCGGCTCGCCTGAAAGGTAAGAAATGTCGATTATTAATAGAGATTACATCATGAACGAAATGATTAATTATCTAGCGGCAATAATCAGAGTAAAATACTGATTAAAAAAGATGTATCATACATATAGACATTTTTTATGAATAGCTCAGGTTAGAGAAGGAGTCTAAACATGATCGGGATAATGGCTGATTCACATGATAATCGGGAAGCCCTTAAAAATGCAGTCCGGTTATTTAATGACATAGAATGCGAGCTTGTCATCCATGCAGGTGACTTTGTTGCCCCGTTTGCCGCCGGAGAACTTGAATCTCTTTTATGCCCTGTAAAGGCGGTCTTCGGCAATTGTGATGGTGAAAAAAAGGGGATATCCAATACAATATCTTCATTCGGAGAGATAAAAAAGGCGCCTTTTTGTTTTCCCTTTGCCGGCTTGAATTTTCTGGTAACCCACACTCAGTTTCGCAACTCCTCAATGAGGAATTATGCCTAGACATATAAACAGACGTCAGAAATCAACCTGGCAAAAAACCAGAAAACCGATCTTTCCCCAAAAAAAACAGAAGCTCAAAAAGAGAAAAGACCCTGCCGATCACCTCCTTAATAAAAGAACAAAAGGTAATTAAAAGGAGTGGTGATCATCTCCAACTCAGATTCCGTGCTGAAAGGCCACCTCCTACCCAGGCATAGCCTAAACTGGGAATATTTTAACTTTTTTCCCCTTTGTTTTTATTATCATTGAAAATACATTCACATAAATATATAATTCCCGGCGTTTAGAACAATGAAAAGACTAAAATTAATAATACCTATATTTTCAATCACTTTTTCTACGGTTTTAATCGAGATACTGTATACTCGTGTTTTTTCTGTTGTCTATATAAGCTCCTTTGCTTTCCTGATGATCTCTCTCGCTCTTTTTGGCTATGGAATAAGCGGAGTTTATACTTCTATAAGCAAACTCGGGAAAAAGAAAAACGCAATAAAGTATCTGGAAATATTTCTACTCCTTTTTGCGGTGAGCTTGCCGCTCACTTACAAAATAACATTATCTACAAATATAGATTTTTTAAACCTTTTTAACCCTTTCTCCAATTTTTTGTTATTATTATTTAATTTTCTGCTGTTAGTGCTGCCCTTCTTTTTTGCAGGAGTTTCTCTGGTTCTAATTTTCACTTTGTATTCTTCGGAAATAGGAAAACTTTATTTTATAGACCTCCTGGGAGCTGCATTTGGCGGCATGGCTATTATTCTTTTTATCACAAAATTCGGGCCTTCAAAGACTGTTATGATCATATTCCTTTTATTGGGATTTTCATGGTTTCTAATATCCAGAGTTAAGACAGCGAAAAAGATTTTTAGCTTTGCTGCGATTATAGTGGTGTTTTCCATTCTATTTGTTAATTCTAATATGATTTTTCCTATCGTACCAAAGATGATAAAGAGAGATTACCTCAGTCATTATAATAATGACATGATCGAGTATTCCAAATGGAGCCCTATAAACAAGATCGATGTAGCGCCTTTGATGAAGAGAAGAAAAATTATTTGGATAAATGCAGGGACAATGCAGTCGTGGCTGGCAAAATTTAATGGAAATTTGCGAAAATTGAAACCTATTAAGTGGGCCAATGAAGCAATTCCATTCCAGCTGACAAATAACAGAAGCGCTCTAATTATAGGATCTGCTGGAGGTTTTGAAATTTTATGTGCGCTTTCCCACAAGTTCAAGCATGTACTTGCCGTTGAGATGGACCCTGTAATATGTCATCTTATTAAAAATGATTATTCGGATTATATCGGGAATATTTTCAGTAAAAAAGGCGTTCGCCTTCTTAATGATGAGGGAAGGAGTGTTTTAAAAAGAACTTTAAATAAATTCGATGTAATTCAAATGGTAAATTCTCACAATGCGGATGCTCTTTTATCCGGCGGATTGAGTATAGCGGAAACTTATATTTATACAGTTGAAAGTTTCAAGGATTACTGGGAACATCTGACGGATGGGGGTTTTGTACATATAATCCATTGGTTCGGAGAACGGCTTTTTGCAACAGCATTTGAAGCAATGAGGGAAATGGGAATAAAAGAACCAGAGAAAAAATTTTTTATAATTCAAAGAGATAACGGATTTAACTTTTTCTTCATGAAAAAAGGCAATATAAGTAATAAAGACTCTGAGATACTGACAGAATTTGCCCAAGGCAAGGAGATAGTTTTTTCTCCGTTCGATAAAAAAAATAATATTTACTATAAATTAGCTTCTCCCGGATACAAAGAAGCTATTGCAGAATCTTCAGTTAATATTTCCCCCGTAAAAGATAATTCCCCCTATTTTAATCAGCCGAATAAAATAGGGCAGTTTAAGTTCAAGAATATATATGTAAAAGGAATGGGAGAGAGTGTGGTCAAGTGGGCTTTGACTTATTCAAATAGTGTTTATCTATCAATCCTTTTTATTTCGATTCTTTTTCCTGTTATATTTGTATTTATTCCCCTTAAAATATATGCAAAAAACAATTTCGGAAAAAATATTGTTTTTTATTTCTTTTTAATAGGGCTATCTTTTATTATTGTCGAGATAATTATGATAAAGATATTTCAGCTTTATCTAGGCAATCCCGCATATTCCATCTCTGTGATTATTTCTTCTCTACTTGTCTCCTCCGGAATAGGAAGCTTGTTTTCCAAAAAAATGAGGAGTTTTATTGGAAAGCGATTTATCTTGATATTTTCTGCAGCGCTATTTCTTACCTTGGTTTTTTATTCTGTATTTTTATTTAAGATTATCTCGGCGCTAATCCATTTGACTCTGGGTTTACGTATTCTTATAACCTTTTTTCTTATTTTTATCCCGGGTTTTTTAATGGGGGTATTTTTTCCTACAGGGATTGATTATTTAGGAAAGAAACAGAAGTCTATGATCGGCTGGGCCTGGGGCTCTAATTCGTTTGCAACAGTTCTTGGCTCTGTGCTGGCTGTGATTATAGCAATTAACTGGAATTTCACCATAGTATTATTAATTGCAGCAGGATGCTATCTTTCAGCAGGGATTATATTCACATTCTCCCGGCAGTAAATCAGCAATAATCCATCTCCCCATGCTATCATCTAACCTGAATTATTCCCTAGCAGGCAGATGCCATTTGTGTCCAGAGCTAGCTTCTAATACATAGGGAAAAGCTGATATATGCAACCAGGCGCATCCCCCTGGAATAAATATTCCTTTGATTTTTTCCTCTTCCCACTCTTGCCTGATCATTTCATATAATGATATTATACTTATCAGCCTTTTGGAGGGAAAAATATGAATCGCAATAAAGCATTTACTGTTCTTTTAGCCATGCTATTTTCTACACTGATTTTTGCAGACGAAACACAGGACAGGACACTTCGTCTGAAAATCGGGAATCCCAAGCTTAAAAACAAGACACTTGAAATCGAATCGGGGAAGATATTTTCTGCAAAAAGCGGCCAAGTGGTTTCCTTTGGGGAAATGATCAAGGAGATGAAGGACAGCCGCTTTATATATGTCGGAGAAACTCACGACTGCCTCCCCATGCATGATATACAATTTAAGATAGCAGAGGCGCTGTATCAGCAGAACCATAAACTGGCCATCGGGCTTGAGATGTTTGATGTGGAATGGCAGAAGCCTTTAAATAAATGGAGCCTGGGGCTTCTCTTTCAAGAGGAATTTTTAGACGAATCCCAGTGGTATGTAAACTGGAATTTTAATTTTAATTACTATGAAAAGATATTTAGGCTGGCAAAGGAAAATAAAGTTCCCATGTACGCCTTGAATGCACCCCGAAAAATAATTCGAAAAATCAGGATACTGGGATGGGAATCATTGACTGATGAGGAGAAAAAATATGTACCTAAACCGGACCTTTCTAACAAAGACCACAAACAGCTCATTCAGACAATTTTCGAGGATATGGAAATGCCTGAGGCAATGAAAGGCCATGGGGATATAATGTATCAGGCTATTTATCGGGCCCAATCCGCCTGGGATGAGGTTATGGCTGCAAATACACTCCGGGCTGCAAATATCGAAGATAAAAGAATACTTGTTCTGGTCGGCTCAGGCCACCTCATCTATAATCTTGGAATCAACCGCAGGGCTTTTGAAAAACAACCATCCCCCTATAAAACTGTCATCCTTGTGGTCGTACCCATCGGGCAGGAAAACATTGTAGTCTCAAGAAGCATCGGCGACTATATCTGGGGACTTAGGGAAGAAGACAGGCCGGCTTATCCTTCCATTGGGATTTCTCTGAAAAAATTTTCTGGGCTTGACAATCCTGTAATCGAGAAGGAACCGATATTGGGGATTGCCAAGGGGCAAAACTTTAAAAAAGGGGATGTTGTCCTCTCTGTTGATGGCAACAGATTTTTTTCCATTAATAAATTGAGGATTTATCTTTCCAAATTCAGCTGGGGGGATGAGGTTACTTTTAAGCTTTTACGGGAAGCTAAGGAGATTGAAGTTAAGCTGAAGCTTGAACAGATTCATGAATAATCAACCTGGATTATTCATAAACAAGCTCGCCTATAACCCAGGCTTTTTGCCCCAGGTTCTGAAATATATCAACTGCATGCCGGGCAGAACGTGATCCTACGATAACGACCAGGCCTATCCCCATATTAAAAGTGCGGAACATCTCTTTCTCTTCTACCCCACCCTGGTTTTTTATCTTCTTGAAGATCTGCGGCACAGTCCACGAATCCTCCCGGATTTTTGCGACCAGCCCCTTGGGAAGCACCCTGGGAATATTATCCTGAAAACCTCCGCCTGTGATGTGAGCTAAAGCTTTTAATCGGACTTTTTTTGCCGCCTGAAGGACCGGTTTGACATAAATGCGGGTGGGCTTAAGCATTTCCCGGCCCAGTTTTCCTTTCATCTCTTCTTTACTGAAAATCTTTCTGACCAGAGAAAAACCATTGCTGTGCAGCCCGTTTGAGGCAAGGCCGATGATCTTATCTCCCGGCTGGCAGGTCGAACCGTCAATGATCTTGTTTTTCTCCACAATCCCCACACTAAACCCTGCCAGATCAAGC
>JAUWTR010000099.1 GCA_030614645.1 Candidatus Aminicenantota bacterium | reverse complement strand
GACAATTTTTTTGAATAATTCAGAAAGAGGTTCCTTGAACTCATGTCTCTTCAAAGCCAGTTTAAGAGAAGCTTGGATATAGCCGAACTTATCCCCGCAGTCATAACGGTTCCCTTCAAATAAATACCCATAGACAGGCTCTTCTTCTAACAAAAGCTTGATAGCATCGGTTATCTGGATCTCCCCTTTGTGGTCCGGAGAAGTATGTTTGATCATTTCAAATATTTTGGGCGTAAATATATAGCGTCCCAGGATAGCCAGGTTAGAAAAAGCTTTCCTGGGCCCTGGTTTTTCTGCCATGTCCTCAACCTTAAAAACTCTTTCAGAGATTTGTTTGGATTTGACTATCCCGTATTTATTCATTCCTTCTTCATCCACCTGCATGAGGACAATAACTGTTGAATTATATTTCTGATGGATCTTTAACAGCTGTTTAATACAAGGCACATCTCAATCAAATATATCATCTGGCAGAAGAACAGAAAACGGTTCTGATCCGACGAAACTTTCCGGCATTAGAATTGCATGCCCCAATCCCAGGGCCTGCTTCTGCCGGATATAACAGAATTCAGCCAGGTTTGAAATCCGCCTAATTTCTTCCAATAGATCAAGTTTCTTTTTCTCTTCCAGAAAATGCTCCAGTTCCGGGCTTATATCAAAATGGTCTTCAATAGCGGATTTCCCTCTGCTTGTTATTATTCCGATACTTTCTATTCCGGAATCAACCGCTTCTTCTACACTGTACTGGATCAATGGTTTATCTACAACATTCAGCATTTCTTTCGGCTGGGCTTTTGTAGATGGAAGAAAGCGAGTGCCGAATCCGGCTGCGGGAATAACCGCTTTACGGACCTTCATAACTCCTCCCTTGAATATGTCAGGAATTCGGGGGACACTATACTTAATTCCGGGAATTAAGTATAGTGTCCCCCGAACTCCAGTAAGTACTATCAGTAACTGTAATATATCTTAGAAATGATATCCTAAGCCTATAGTAAAAACCCAATTGGTACGCTGATATTTTTCAAGATAAGGCCCGACAAGCGGATCTGTAAAACTTTTCTCTGCTTCCAGATAACTTGTGAAAAGCCCGCCAAGGTCCAGGTCAAAATTCTCTCCTACCCTGATTCGACCGCCAATTCCGAATGTGTCTGCAGTCAGCTCATGATCGAAGTCACTCTGAAATCCTTCTTTAAGGGCAGTTTGGGCACGCATGTAGCCGGCGCTTAATAAAATAGCTTTTGCTAGGTCATACTCAAATCCAATGGCGATATCATATGAATTACTGTCCACGAACTCTTCACGCCCATCCCAATCTGCATTTTTATCAAAGAAATAATTGGTAGAAATCGAGGCACGAAGTTCCGGAATTATTGCATATTCAAGGCCAAAAGAAAGAATGGCCGGTATATCATTATGCGTTTTCCCTTTATCCGGAAAAATCCCGACGTCATCAGCTGTGGTATCGTTTACTAATTCCAGCTTAGTATTAAATTCATATTTGATGCCGATATTCAGATTGTCATTCGGCCTGATATTCAGGCCCAGAATCGGAGTTATGCCTGTGGCTGTTTGTTTGACGTCAACTGCTTTGTTGCTGACCATAGCGGCATAACCTGGTTGCCCGATAAGATTAAAGAAGTCGTCTGCAGGAAGCATAGCTCCGGTAGGATTTATTAAGGGGTGACCCGGATTGAGCATGATGTTATTGATCGAACCTTCATATGTGTTGACAGCACTGATATAACGGACACCGGCAGCTACAGAAATTATCTCACTTATGGCATAAGATCCATTCACCTGGAATCCGTAGAAAATGGAGCTTCCTTCAAATGAAAGGTCTGCTGAATAGGCGGTTGTGGGGAGACCCATGCTTGTCAGAAGGAATGGCAGGACAGTAAAGGGGGTCTCAAAAGAAGGCAACCCATCGGCAAAATCGGCTGTTCCACCTCCTCCGTTAGGACCGAAGCCAAAAGACAGGGCAAGCTTATCTTTTTTATAGACAGCATAGAAATTAGGAAAGAATGGAACATTTACCTCCCCTATATATGTGTCCTGATTAAGAAGAGGGTGGGCATTGATTACTTTTTTCTCCTGGGAAATCGTCTGATTATAAATTGCTACGTGAAAGCCGTTTTTAAGCTGAGTTAATCCGGCCGGGTTGTAGTAGACAGCATCAATGTCCATGGAAGCGTTTCTGGCTAACATCCGAATAAATACCGCACTCTGGTTTGTATTCGTAATGATAGCTGCAGAAACCATGGGGATACAGAATAAAACTAAAGCCACAAATGTTAGAATTTTTTTCATTTTTTCTCCCTTAATTTTAATTATTAGCTTAGCCAATTTCCAATTTAAACTAATATACTAAATAATTTTTTGTTTTTCAACTATATATTTATCTTAAATTTTAAAAATATATTTTCCTTTATCATCCAAGTCAATCTTGACTGTATCGCCTTCCTTCAAACTCCCCTCCAGGAGCTGTAGTGCCAGAGGATTTTGAATATCCTGTTGAATTACCCGTTTTAAAGGCCTGACCCCATATACAGGGTCATATCCTTTCTCTGCCAACGCTTTTTTTGCTGCTGAGCTGATTTTAATATCTATCTTTTTCTGCTTGAGCCGCTTACGTAATTCCCCGATCTGAATATCCAGTATTTTCTGAATCACTTCCTGAGACAGGGCCCGGAATATGATCACTTCATCCACCCGGTTGAGAAATTCCGGCCGGAAATGAACTTCCAGGATCTTTTTAACTTCCTTTTCCATCAGCTCATGTTCTCCTCTGAATCCCTTTATAACGTGGCTGCCCAGATTGGAGGTCATTATTATGATCGAATTTTTAAAATCTATCGTCCTGCCTTTTCCATCCGTAAGGCGGCCGTCATCCAGGATCTGGAGCAGAACATTAAAAACATCAGTATGGGCTTTCTCGATCTCATCCAAAAGAATTATCGAATATGGACGGCGTTTGACTGCTTCAGTAAGCTGCCCCCCCTCCTCATAGCCTACATATCCGGGAGGCGCACCTATGAGCCGGGAAACCGTGTGTTTCTCCATATATTCAGACATATCCAACCGGACCATGGCTTGTTCATCATCAAAAAGAAATTCGGCCAGAGTGCGGGCCAGTTCGGTTTTCCCCACGCCAGTCGGACCGAGGAAGATAAAAGAACCCAGCGGCCGTGACTTATCCTGGATACCTGCTCTCGCCCTCCGGATTGTATCTGAGACCGCCTTAATCGCTAAATCCTGGCCAACGACTCTCCGGGCAAGATTTGCTTCCATCTTGACAAGTTTTTCCGTTTCTCCTTCCAGCATCTTTGAGAGCGGAATTCCAGTCCACTTGGAAACCACTACCGCAATATCCTCTTCATCCACTTCCTCTTTAAGTATCTTTTTGTTCTCCTGTACCTTTGCCAGCTGTTTATTTAATTTGTCGATCTTCTGTTTTACTTCAATAAGTTTTCCATATCTTATCTCGGCCACTTTGTCGAGCTCTCCCCGTCTCTCAGCATTCTGCTCTTCGCTTTTTAAGGTATCCATTTCTTCTTTTAATCTATTTATTGACTCGAGGAGTTCTTTTTCCCTCTGCCAGTGAAGCTTTAACATCTTGCTTTTTTCCTTTAGCTCCTCCAACTCTCTGTTTAATTTACCCAGCTTTTCTTTAACGCTTTTTTCTCTCTCTTTTTTTAAAGCCTGTTTCTCGATCTCAAGCTGCATTATTCTACGATCCAGTTCATCGATCTCCTCTGGTTTGCTGTCAATCTCGATCCGAATATGGGAAGCGGCCTCATCCATCAGGTCTACAGCTTTATCGGGTAGGAAGCGGTCGGTAATATATCGATCGGATAGAGTGGCAGCAGCGACTAGGGCTGCATCCTTTATTTCCACCCCATGGTGAACCTCATATTTTTCTTTTATTCCCCTTAATATCGAAATCGTTTCGTCAACTGAAGGTTCTCCCACATATATCTGCTGAAAACGTCTTTCCAGAGCCGCATCCTTTTCAATATATTTTTTGTATTCATTCAGGGTAGTCGCCCCAATACACCGCAGCTCCCCCCGCGCCAGGGGAGGTTTAAGCATGTTGGATGCATCTACCGCGCCTTCAGCCGCGCCGGCTCCGATAATCGTATGCAGCTCATCAATGAAGAGAATAATTTCTCCTTCGGATTCCTTGATCTCCTTTAAGACGGCTTTTAACCTATCCTCAAATTCTCCCCGGAATTTTGCCCCGGCAAGCAGAGACCCCATATCCAATGAAATCAGCTTCTTATCCTTTAACAACAGAGGAACATCACCGTTTGCAATCCGCTGAGCCAATCCTTCCACAACAGCAGTTTTCCCAACTCCGGCCTCTCCGATCAGGACGGGATTGTTTTTCCTCCTTCGGGAAAGGATCTGAATGACCCGCCTGATCTCATCCTCACGTCCGATCACCGTGTCAGGTTTCCCCTCCCGGGCAATTTCTGTGATATCCCGGGCATAGCGTTCCAGAACCTGGTATTTTCCTTCCGGCTGCTGATCCGTAATGCGATGAGTACCCCGGATCGACCTCAAAGCTTCAAGCACAGCCTCTTCACTCACTTCATTCTGTTTTAATATCCGGGCGGCCTCTCCCTTATCTTCTTTGAGTATAGCAAGAAGTATGTGTTCCGTTGAAATATATTCATCCTTGATTTTATCCGCTTCCTTCTTAGCTGCCTTAAGTACCTGCCTCGATCCGGAAGAAAGATAAACCTCTCCCCCGCCCTGAACCTTAGGTTTTCTCTCAAGCGCCTGAGTAACATCAGTCAGGACTTTGGCAGAATTCGCTCCGATTTTAGCTAGAACAGAATTGACTATATTTTCTTCCTGATTCAAAAAAATCCAGAGAAGATGCTCAGGTTGCATCTCCTGGTGCCCAAGTTCCCCGGCCCGGGAATGAGCACGCTGAATAGCATCCTGGGACATGACAGTAAAATTGTTAAAATTCATAATACCTTACTCCTGATTTAGCCTTTATTTTCCCTCTTTTTCCAGCTTGTGCTTTAATTCATCCAAAAAATTTAGAGCCTCCAGAGGGGTCATGGATTCCGTATTTGCATTTTCTATTTTTTCTTTAATACTGCCCAGAAGCTCCTGTTCCCGGTCTCGCTGAAACAATAAGAATTGAGACGTATCCTGCTTATTTGAAGTCCGGTAAGCGATCTTGGGAAGCCCGGTATCATCAAGTTCTTTCTTCTCCAGATTAAAGAGAATTTCTCTGGCCCTGTCTAATACTATAGATGGGATGCCGGCAAGTTTGGCTACATGGATGCCATAGCTTTGATCTGAGGGGCCTGCCACTATCTTCCTTAAAAAAATAATATCCCCCCTATGTTCCTGCACCGTTACATGGTAGTTCTTTATCCGGTCCATTGTAAGCGACAGCTCAGTCAATTCATGATAATGAGTTGCAAATAATGTTTTGGGCTTAAGCTTGTCTTTTTCATGTAAATACTCTACTATTGCCCATGCCAGGCTGAGCCCGTCAAAGGTACTGGTTCCTCTTCCTACTTCATCCAACAAGATCAGGCTGCGGGCAGTTGCATTATTTAATATAATGGATGTCTCCAACATTTCTACCATAAAAGTTGACTGCCCTACAGTTAAAAAATCCATAGCGCCGATACGGGTAAAAATGCGGTCGACAACTCCGATCTCTGCTTCTGCAGCCGGCACGAACGATCCCATTTGAGCTAATATGCAGATCAACGCGACCTGGCGCAAATAAGTCGATTTGCCCCCCATATTCGGACCTGTGATAATAATGATCTGATCGTCATCCTGGTCCAGGTGAATATCATTTGGAATAAAGGGATCCTCATTTGTAACTTCAATGACCGGATGGCGGCCCTGGACTATTTTGATCATATCGCCGGCATTCACTTTCGGGCGGAAATAGCTGCGCCGAGCAGCCAGCTCTGCCAGAGCAGATAAAACATCCAGATAGGCAATATTAAGTGCAATTTTCTGAAGCCTTGCTGTCTCCTCTGAAATTTTTTTCCGGATATCCAAAAAAAGATTATATTCCAGTTCACCAATACGCGCCTCTGCATTAAGGACTTTCTCTTCATACTCCTTGAGTTCCTGAGTGATGAAACGTTCTGAATTTACCAGAGTCTGCTTGCGGAAATAATCATCCGGGACCAGTCCCAGATTGGATTTTGTCACATCAATATAATAGCCAAAGACTTTATTATACCGGACTTTAAGGGAAGATATCCCTGTTCTTTCCCTCTCCTTTTTTTCCAGCCCGGTAATAAAAGACTTTCCGGAACGGCTTACCTTCCTGAGCTCATCCAGCTCAGTATTATATCCTTCCCGAATAATCCCTCCCTCTGTAAGAATAAAAGCAGGCTCCTCCCGGATCGACCGCTCAATGAATTGCAGGATATCTTCAGCATTATCCCATTTTAAAAAGATATTTTGCAGCATTTCAGATTTAAAAGGTTTAAGCAGGGCCTGTATATGAGACAACGGCAAAAGAGATTTCTTAAGGGAAACCAAATCGCGCGCATGTGCTACTGCCAGGGAGATCTTACCGGCCAGTCGGGCCAGGTCTGATATCTCTTTAAAACTCTCCCGTAATTCATGCCGCTCGATAGTTAAAGAAAGAAGTTCAGAAACCGCAT